>NZ_JAIGQA010000052.1:0-41811 GCF_019733245.1 Streptomyces sp. WAC04114 | reverse complement strand
CACGACGTCCGCGATTACGACGGCACGCACCTCGGCGGGGCACGAGAGGAGCACGGCGTTCCCGCTGAACCCGGTCGTCGCGTGCCCGTAGCGAGGCCCGCGCCGCAGGACCTCCTCGACGAGGTCGTCGGCATCCCCGTCACTCGGCTCGCCGAGGAGTACGGCACCCCCGCCTACGTCCTGGACGAGGCCGACTTCCGGGCCCGCGCGCGTGCCTGGCGTACCGCCTTCGGGACCGAGGCCGACGTCTTCTACGCCGGCAAGGCGTTCCTCTCCCGTGCCGTGGTGCGCTGGCTCGACGAGGAGGGCCTGAACGTCGACGTCTGCTCGGGCGGCGAGCTGGCCACCGCCCTCTCCGCCGGCATGCCCGCCGACCGCATCGCCTTCCACGGCAACAACAAGTCCGTCGACGAGATCATCCGGGCCGTCGAGGCCGGAGTCGGGCACATCGTCCTCGACTCCTTCCAGGAGATCGTCCGCGTCGCGCACATCGCGCAGAGCCTCGACACGCGGCAGAAGGTGCTCATCCGCATCACCGTCGGCGTCGAGGCCCACACCCACGAGTTCATCGCCACGGCCCACGAGGACCAGAAGTTCGGCATCCCGCTGGCCGGCGGGCAGGCAGCCGAGGCCGTACGCCGGGCACTGCAGCTCGAGGGGCTCGAGCTCGTCGGCATCCACAGCCACATCGGGTCGCAGATCTTCGACATGTCCGGGTTCGAGGTCGCCGCGCACCGGGTCGTCTCGCTGCTGAAGGCCGTCCGCGACGAGCACGGCGTCGAGCTGCCCGAGATCGACCTCGGCGGCGGGCTCGGCATCGCGTACACCAGCGACGACGACCCTCGCGAGCCGCACGAGATCGCCAAGGCGCTCACCGAGATCGTCACCAGGGAGTGCGAGGCCGCCAAGCTGCGCACGCCGCGCATCTCCGTCGAGCCGGGCCGGGCCATCGTCGGCCCGACCGCCTTCACGCTCTACGAGGTCGGCACCATCAAGCCCCTCGACGGGCTGCGGACCTACGTCTCGGTCGACGGCGGCATGTCGGACAACATCCGCACCGCGCTGTACGACGCCGAATACAGCATCGCGCTGGTCTCGCGCACCTCCGACGCCGGGCCGATGCTCGCCCGGGTCGTCGGCAAGCACTGCGAGAGCGGGGACATCGTGGTCAAGGACGCGTTCCTGCCGGCCGACCTGGCACCGGGTGACCTCGTCGCCGTACCGGCCACCGGCGCGTACTGCCGGTCGATGGCCAGCAACTACAACCACGTGCTCCGCCCGCCGGTCGTCGCCGTCGACGGCGGTGAGGCCCGGGTGATCGTCCGCCGCGAGACCGAGGAGGACCTGCTGCGCCTCGACGTGGGCTGAGCGACCGGGGCGGAGAAGTCGGCGGCGGAAGATCTCCTGTCTGCCGCCCCCGTGAAAATGAAATAGACATCTCACGATCCGGACCGGGGGCAGAAACTCCCGTCCGGTGAGTGAGACTGGTTCCACCGTAGACGGTAAAGAGGAAACGAGGTCGGATGATGCGTACGCGTCCGCTGAAGGTGGCGCTGCTGGGCTGTGGAGTGGTCGGCTCAGAGGTGGCGCGCATCATGACGACGCACGCCGACGACCTCACGGCCCGGATCGGGGCCCCGGTGGAGCTCGCGGGTGTCGCCGTGCGGCGGCCCGACCGCGTGCGTGAGGGCATCGCTCCCGAGCTCATCACCACCGACGCCACCGCCCTCGTCAAACGCGGCGACATCGACGTCGTGGTCGAGGTCATCGGCGGCATCGAGCCCGCGCGCGGCCTCATCACCACCGCCTTCGAGCACGGCGCCTCCGTCGTCTCCGCCAACAAGGCGCTGCTCGCCCAGGACGGCGCCGCCCTGCACGCCGTCGCCGAGCAGCACGACAAGGACCTCTACTACGAGGCCGCCGTCGCCGGTGCCATCCCGCTGATCCGGCCGCTGCGCGAGTCCCTCGCGGGCGACAAGATCAACCGGGTGATGGGCATCGTCAACGGCACGACGAACTTCATCCTCGACGCGATGGACTCCACCGGCGCCGGCTACCAGGAGGCCCTCGACGAGGCCACCGCCCTGGGGTACGCGGAAGCCGACCCGACCGCCGACGTCGAGGGCTTCGACGCCGCCGCCAAGGCCGCGATCCTCGCCGGCATCGCCTTCCACACGCGCGTGCGCCTCGACGACGTCTACCGCGAGGGCATGACCGAGGTGACGGCGGCCGACTTCGCATCCGCGAAGGAGATGGGCTGCACCATCAAACTGCTCGCCATCTGCGAGCGGGCCGGCGACGGGGCGTCCGTCACCGCGCGCGTGCACCCGGCCATGATTCCGCTGAGCCACCCGCTGGCCTCCGTCCGCGGCGCCTACAACGCCGTGTTCGTCGAGTCCGACGCCGCCGGGCAGCTCATGTTCTACGGCCCCGGAGCGGGCGGTTCCCCGACCGCCTCCGCCGTGCTCGGCGACCTCGTCGCCGTCTGCCGCAACCGTCTGAGCGGCACGACCGGACCGGGCGAGTCCGCCTACGCCGCGCTGCCGGTGTCCCCGATGGGTGACGTCGTCACGCGGTACCACATCAGCCTCGACGTGGCCGACAAACCGGGTGTTCTCGCCCAGGTCGCGACCGTCTTCGCCGAGCACGGAGTCTCGATCGATACGGTTCGCCAGTCGGGGAAGGACGGCGAGGCCTCCCTCGTCGTCGTCACGCACCGTGCGTCCGACGCGGCCCTCACCGGGACCGTCGAGGCGTTGCGCAAGCTCGACACCGTGCGTGGTGTCGCCAGCATCATGCGGGTTGAAGGAGAGTAACCAGCAATGACCCACCAGTGGCGCGGAATCATCGAGGAGTACCGGGACCGGCTGCCCGTCTCCGACAGCACGCCGGTCGTGACGCTCCGCGAGGGCGGTACGCCCCTCGTGCCCGCGCAGGTGCTCTCCGAGCGCACGGGCTGCGAGGTTCACCTCAAGGTCGAGGGTGCGAACCCGACCGGGTCCTTCAAGGACCGCGGCATGACCATGGCCATCACCAGGGCCAAGGAGGAGGGCGCGAAGGCCGTCATCTGCGCCTCCACCGGCAACACGTCGGCCTCCGCCGCCGCGTACGCCGTGCGGGCCGGGATGGTCTGCGCGGTACTCGTGCCGCAGGGCAAGATCGCGCTCGGCAAGATGGGCCAGGCCCTCGTGCACGGCGCGAAGATCCTCCAGGTCGACGGCAACTTCGACGACTGCCTCACCCTCGCCCGCGGCCTGAGCGACAACTACCCCGTCTCGCTGGTCAATTCGGTCAACCCGGTACGTATCGAGGGTCAGAAGACGGCCGCCTTCGAGATCGTGGACATGCTCGGCGACGCGCCCGACATCCACGTCCTGCCGGTCGGCAACGCGGGCAACATCACGGCCTATTGGAAGGGCTACACGGAGTACGCCGCCGATGGTGTGGCGTCCCGCAAGCCGCGGATGTGGGGCTTCCAGGCCTCCGGCAGCGCCCCGATCGTGCGCGGCGAGGTCGTCAAGGACCCCTCGACCATCGCCACGGCCATCCGCATCGGCAACCCGGCCTCCTGGCAGTACGCGCTCGCCGCGCGGGACGAGTCGGGTGGCGCCATCGACGAGGTGACGGACCGTGAGATCCTGCGCGCCTACCGGCTGTTGGCGTCGCAGGAGGGCGTCTTCGTCGAGCCGGCGTCCGCCGCGTCCGTCGCCGGTCTGCTGAAGGCCGCCGAGCAGGGCAAGGTCGACCCGGGGCAGCGGATCGTGTGCACCGTCACCGGCAACGGTCTGAAGGACCCCGACTGGGCCGTCGCCGGTGCCCCGCAGCCGGTCACCGTGCCGGTCGACGCGGTGGCCGCCGCTGAGCGCCTCGGCCTGGCCTGACCTGCGGCGACGCGCCGAGCGCCGGCGCAACGCCGGACACGGTCCGGCGTAGGACGGCGCTTGTCCGGGGGTGTTCCCCACGGGGGGTGCACAGGGGGCTTACGACACGCATCGTGCGCCTCCTGTGCGCCCTATGTCGCCACAGAACCTTCCTTCGATAGGCTGTACTGAACCCGCC
This sequence comes from Streptomyces sp. WAC04114, assembly GCF_019733245.1. Classification (NCBI taxonomy): domain Bacteria; kingdom Bacillati; phylum Actinomycetota; class Actinomycetes; order Kitasatosporales; family Streptomycetaceae; genus Streptomyces; species Streptomyces sp. WAC04114. Next base: position 37,752 of record NZ_JAIGQA010000052.1, on the reverse strand, counting down.
CGCCGCATATGCCTCCGCACGGAGCGCGGTGCCGCGCCGTCTCCGCGGCCGGGACAGCGGCCGGCCGTCACGGCCGGCAGCGGCCCCCAGGGTTCTCGTACGCCATCGAATGTCCACTGAACGTCATTCGACAATCACCGCAGCTCAAGGAGAGTCATCGAGCGATGGCCGGTCCAGCGTTCCGCGCCGCCGCCGTCCGGGTGCGCGTCCCCGCCACCAGCGCCAACCTCGGCCCGGGCTTCGACGCCCTCGGCCTCGCGCTGGGCTTGTACGACGACGTGGTCGTCCGGGTGGCCGACTCCGGGCTGCACATCGACATCGCGGGTGAGGGAAGCGAGACGCTCCCGCGCGACGAGCAGCACCTTCTCGTGCGTTCCCTGCGCACCGCCTTCGACCTGCTGGGCGGACAGCCGCGCGGTCTGGAAATCGTCTGCGCCAACCGCATTCCGCACGGCCGGGGCCTCGGCTCCTCCTCGGCCGCCATCTGCGCCGGGATCGTCGCCGCCCGCGCGGTGACCATAGGGGCCGACGCCAAGCTCGACGACACGGCGCTGCTGGAGCTCGCCACCGAGATCGAGGGCCACCCCGACAACGTCGCGGCGTGCCTGCTCGGCGGCTTCACGCTGTCCTGGATGGAGGCCGGCGCCGCCCGCGCGATCAGGATGGAGCCCGCCGATTCCATCGTTCCGGTGGTTTTCGTCCCCGGAAAGCCGGTCCTGACCGAGACGGCGCGCGGCCTGCTCCCGCGCACCGTTCCGCACGTCGACGCGGCCACCAACGCGGGCCGCGCCGCCCTGCTCGTCGAGGCCATGACGCGCCGCCCCGAACTGCTGCTGCCCGCCACCGAGGACCGGCTGCACCAGGAGTACCGGGCACCGGCCATGCCCGAGAGTGCGGCACTGGTGGAGCGGCTGCGGGGCGACGGCATCCCTGCGGTCATCTCCGGGGCCGGACCCACGGTCATGGCCCTGGCCGACGCGGAGACCGCGGACAAGGTCGAGGCCCTGGCGGGCGCGGAATGGGCCGCGAACCGGATGCGCCTCGATCAGCAGGGCGCGAGCGTGCTGCCGCTCGCCGCCTCCGGTGCTATCTGAAACGGCGCGGTTGCTGGATTTCGAGAGGGGGAATGTTTGTTGGATCCGGTAGTGTTAACCTCAAGTCTGCACCCGACCCCACCATGGCGAGGTGCCTTGTGTCCCCGTCCGGGACAGACATTCTTCCGGGAGCCCCCCAAGCCGCACTGTGTTCTGTACGTCGGACCGTACGCCGTACAAGGGCACTGAGCGGGGCGCAGGGCATGCTCCGGAACCGGTGCGACCACGCCGCGTGACACTGACACTGGGTGCCACGGCTCAAGGAAGCGCCATCACCAGATTCCTCCGCCGCTTAGGCGGACCACCGCCCCGGCACGGTTCACACCACACGGACCGAAGTCGGACAGCACAACCGGTCGCCGAGCCAGACAGGCCGACGTCCGCTCCAGGGAAGGACCCTTCGTGAGCGACACCACCGATCTGATGGGCGCACGTGTCGAGGAGACCGCTGCCGCGCCCGCCACGGACGCCTCCGCGCCTGCCACCGGTGCCGGCTCCCGGCGGCGCCGCGGTACCGGCCTCGAGGGCATGGTGCTGGCCGAACTGCAGCAGGTCGCATCCGGCCTCGGCATCAGGGGCACCGCGCGTATGCGCAAGAGCCAGCTGATCGAGGTCATCAAGGAGGCACAGGGGTCCGGCGGCGCCGCCCCGGCCGCGAAGGCCGACGCGCCCGCCGAGACCAAGCCCAAGCGCCGCGCCACCTCGCGGACCCGTACGGGCGACAACGCCGAGAAGGCGGACAAGAAGGCGGACGCGAAGGAGGCCCCCCAGGCCCCCGCGGACAAGGCCGACAAGGCCGTGGCCCAGCAGCAGATCGAGATCCCCGGCCAGCCGGCTGGCGGCCCCTCCCGTGACGGGGGGGACGAGGCGCCCGAGCGCCGCCGTCGCCGAGCCACCGCCGAGGCCGGAGCCCCGGCTTCCGCCGGCGCGGAGACCATCGTCGCCGAGGCGAAGAACGACACCAAGGCCGAGACGCCCGCGCAGTCGCAGCAGCAGTCCCAGGGCAACGACGCCAAGTCCGACGCCGGTGACGGCGGCGAGGGCCGTCGTCGCGACCGCCGTGACCGTGGCGACCGAGGTGACCGCGGTGGCCGGGACCGCGACCGCCGCGGCGGCAAGGGTGACGACCAGCAGGGCGGCGGCCAGCGCGGCCAGCAGCAGGGCCAGGGCGGCGGCGGCCGTCAGGACCGTGGTCAGCAGCAGCAGGACGACGACGACTTCGAGGGCGGGCGTCGTGGCCGTCGCGGGCGCTACCGCGACCGCCGGGGCCGTCGCGGCCGCGACGACATCGCCTCCGAGCCGCAGATCAACGAGGACGACGTCCTGATCCCCGTCGCGGGCATCCTGGACATCCTCGACAACTACGCGTTCATCCGCACGTCGGGCTACCTGCCCGGCCCGAACGACGTGTACGTCTCCCTCGCCCAGGTCCGCAAGAACGGCCTGCGCAAGGGTGACCACGTCACCGGTGCCGTGCGCCAGCCCAAGGACGGCGAGCGGCGCGAGAAGTTCAACGCGCTGGTGCGGCTCGACTCCGTCAACGGCATGGCGCCCGAATCGGGCCGCGGGCGGCCGGAGTTCAACAAGCTGACGCCGCTGTACCCGCAGGACCGGCTCCGTCTGGAGACGGACCCGGGCGTCCTCACCACTCGCATCATCGACCTCGTCGCGCCGATCGGTAAGGGCCAGCGTGGTCTGATCGTGGCCCCGCCGAAGACCGGCAAGACCATGATCATGCAGGCGATCGCCAACGCGATCACCCACAACAACCCCGAGTGCCACCTGATGGTCGTCCTCGTCGACGAGCGTCCGGAAGAGGTCACCGACATGCAGCGGTCGGTGAAGGGCGAGGTCATCTCCTCGACCTTCGACCGCCCGGCCGAGGACCACACCACCGTCGCCGAGCTGGCCATCGAGCGCGCCAAGCGTCTGGTGGAGCTGGGCCACGACGTGGTCGTGCTGCTCGACTCGATCACCCGTCTGGGCCGCGCGTACAACCTCGCCGCCCCGGCCTCCGGCCGCATCCTGTCCGGTGGTGTCGACTCGACGGCGCTCTACCCGCCTAAGCGCTTCTTCGGTGCGGCCCGCAACATCGAGGACGGCGGCTCGCTGACGATCCTCGCCACCGCCCTGGTGGACACCGGGTCCCGCATGGACGAGGTGATCTTCGAGGAGTTCAAGGGCACCGGCAACGCCGAGCTGAAGCTCGACCGGAAGCTCGCCGACAAGCGCATCTTCCCGGCGGTGGACGTCGACGCGTCCGGCACCCGCAAGGAAGAGATCCTGCTGGCCCCGGACGAGCTGTCCATCGTCTGGAAGCTGCGCCGGGTGCTGCACGCGCTCGACCAGCAGCAGGCGGTCGAGCTCCTTCTCGACAAGATGAAGCAGACGAAGTCGAACGCCGAGTTCCTGATGCAGATCCAGAAGACCACCCCGACGCCGGGCAACGGCGACTGAGGCAGGTCGACCGCGTAAGGACCGCACAAGAGGGCCGTTCCCCGAACCGGGGGCGGCCCTCTGTGCTGTTCGTGTGCGTATAGGATCACGCTCTCTTCGAACTTGTGATCCCGAGGGGGGACATTCGTGGGTACACCCATGCCCGGGGGCGGTCGGCACAGACGCCGGATACGCATAGCACTGCCCGTCGCCGCGGCCGGTGTCGCCGCCGCCGTGGCCGGCGCGCTGCTGACGACCTCCGCCGGTGCGGCCACCCCGCTGCCGCAGCCGAAGGTCAGGCCGGCCGCCGACTCGCCGTCGTCCGCCGAGCTGGAGAAGCGCGTCGCGGGCGCCATGGCCGGTGACGACGTCGCCGGCGAGACGAGCAAGACCGCGCTCACCGCGGGCACCGTCGTCGGCAGTATCGACCCGAAGGTCATCGGCGGCAACGAGACCACCATCAGCACGGCTCCGTGGATGGCGCAGCTCCACTACTACGACGACCGGGGCACCTCCAGCACCGGCGACGACATCGGCTTCTTCTGCGGCGGCGCCGTCGTCGCGCCGACGAAGATCCTCACCGCCGCGCACTGCGTCAAGGGCTACAACTGGAAGGCCAACGGTGCCGTCGTCACCGGCACCTCCCAGCTGCCCTCTGGCAACGGCACCGACCTGCACGGCGGTACCGCCACGGCGGTCTGGCGGCAGTGGAACCACCCGTCGTACAACGCGACGACCATCGACAACGACATCGCGCTGCTGACGCTCGACACAGCGGTCAAGGCCACGCCCATCCGCATGACGACGTCCGGTGACACCGCGTCGTACAAGGCCGGCGTCAGCGCCAAGGTCTACGGCTGGGGCCGCACCAGCTCCACCAGCGACGACATCTCCGAGACGCTGAAGACCGCCACGCTGCCCATGCAGTCCGACACGACCTGCTCCGGCGCGTACGGCACGGACTTCGTCAAGGGCCACATGGTCTGCGCGGGCAAGCCCGCCACCGGCAGCGACGCCGGCACCGTCTCCGCCTGCAACGGCGACTCCGGTGGCCCTCTGGTCGTGAACAACCGGATCGTCGGCGTCGTGTCCTGGGGTGTCACCGACTGCGTCGCCAAGGGCGCCTACAGCGTCTTCAGCAAGGTCAGCACGTACGTGGGCGCCGCCTACCCGCGCGTCGACGACGCCAACCTCAGCGGCGACAGCAAGGCCGACCTGTGGGTGCGCAACGCCTCCACCAAGACCGGCTACTCCAAGGACTCCACGGGCACGGCGTTCGCCGCCCGCCAGTCCTGGGGCAACTGGAACGGCGTGAACGTCGTCCTGCAGACGGATCTCGACCGCGACGGCTACCAGGACCTCGTCTACCGGCGCAGCAGCGACGGCGACGTCTTCTGGGCCTCCGGCCGTACGGGCACCACCAAGCAGATCGCCGACAACTGGAAGACCCGCACCCGGATCGTCACCCCCGGTGACGTCACCGGCGACTACCTGCCCGACCTGCTCTCGGTCGACTCCGCGGGCGTCCTGTGGATCTACCCGGGCAAGGGCAACGGCACCTTCGCGACCCGCGTGCAGGTCGGCTCCGGCTGGAACCAGTACAACTCCGTGCGCGGCAAGGGCGACTTCAACGGGGACGGCAAGACCGACCTGATCGCCCGCAGCAAGTCGAACAGCTACCTCTACCTCTACAAGGGCACCGGCAAGTCCGGCTCGGGCGCCTTCTCGGCCCGGGTCAAGGTGCGCACGTGGGACGGCTACAACGCCTTCGACGCGCCCGGCGACGTCACCGGCGACGGCAGGGCCGACTTCCTGGCCCGCACCCCCGGGGGCACGCTCTACCTGTACGCGGGCACCGGCAAGGGGACGAGCGAGATCTTTGCCACAAGGAAGTCCGTCGGCACCGATTTCAAGCAGTACGACATCTTCGGCTGAAACCGCAGGTGAGCGAGGCTCACCCCGCTGTGACGAACACGCACTGTGCCCACCGCCGCACGCGGTGGGCACAGTCCGTTGTGCAACCCTTTCCCGAGTTTCCCCGTCCTCCCAGGTGGGGCGACGATAGTGCGAGGAAGGGTCTTCTCCGGCCACGCCTGGTACTGACCGCAGGGGGTAACCGACCGTAGAAGAGCTGAGGAGTACATGTCTGCCGAGAGCACACCGGGACCGGGTATACCGGGCGATACCGGCACAGACGGAGCACGTCACCGCGGCAAGGGCAAGCGCCGCAAGCCCCAGCGGCGACGCAAGGGCTTGATGATCACGGCCTGGACCGCCGCGGGCATCGTCGTGGTCGGCGGCGCCGGCGCCGGGTACCTGTACTTCAAGCTCAACGGCAACCTCAAGAGCGTCGACATCGACCAGGCCCTCGGCACGGACCGGCCCAAGAAGGCCGACAACGGCTCGGAGAACATCCTCGTCCTCGGCTCGGACACCCGTTCCGGCAGCAACAAGAAGCTCGGCGGCGGCACCGACGACGGCAGCGCCCGCTCCGACACGGCGATGATCGTGCACATCTACAAGGGCCACAAGAAGGCCAGCGTGGTCTCCATCCCGCGCGACACCCTCATCGACCGCCCCGCCTGCACGGACACCCAGGGCAACGAGCACCCGGCCGCGCGGAACGCGATGTTCAACTCCGCGTACTCCACCGGTGGTGCCGCCTGCGCCGTGAAGACCGTCGAGTCGATCACCGACCTGCGCATGGACCACTACCTCGAGGTCGACTTCGCAGGCTTCCAGAAGCTCATCGACGACCTCGGCGGCGTCGAGATCACCACGACCGAGAGCATCGACGACCCCGACAGCCATCTGAAGCTGAAGGCCGGCACCCACACGCTCGACGGCAAGCAGGCCCTCGGCCTGGTCCGCACCAGACACGGCGTCGGCGACGGCTCCGACCTGGGCCGCATCCAGCTCCAGCAGGCCTTCATCAAGGCCCTGGTCAACCAGCTCAAGGACGTCGGCGTCTTCTCGAACCCGAAGAAGCTGCTCGACCTCGCCGAAACCGCGACCAAGACGGTGACGGCCGACTCCGACCTCGGCTCGGTCAACAAGCTCGCGTCCTTCGCGAACGGACTCAAGGGCATCAGCCCGTCCAACATGCACATGATCACGATGCCGGTGGCCTACGACCCGGCCGACCCCAACCGCGTCCTCCTCCAGAAGAAGAAGGCCGACCAGATCTGGAAGGCCCTGGAGAACGACAAGCCGATCCCGAGGTCGGCGACGTCGGGATCGGCGACAGGCGAGGCCAAGGGCGTGGTGACCGCCCCGTGAGGGGCGGGGTCGGCCCGCGCGGAATAGATCACAACAACCCCCGGTTTTGGGAGTAGGCCCCAGTCCTGGCAGACTGGTACGTCGGCTCCGGTTCACGCTCCCGTATCCCGCGTCAGCGACCCGGCGCCCTCCCGAACCTAGGAGACACCTTGAAGCGCGACATCCACCCCGAGTACGTCGAGACGCAGGTCAGCTGCACCTGTGGCGCGTCGTTCACCACCCGCAGCACCATCGAGTCCGGCACCATCCGCGCCGATGTCTGCTCCGAGTGCCACCCGTTCTACACGGGCAAGCAGAAGATCCTCGACACCGGTGGCCGTGTGGCCCGCTTCGAGGCCCGCTTCGGCAAGGCCGCCGGCTCCAAGAAGTAGCGAGTCTCAATTCGCCGGTCCACGGCAGCGCCCCTTCACCGGGCGCGCCGGGACCGGCGTTTTTGGTCGCCCGCCCTTCACCCCCGTCCGTACACAGGAGCCCAAGATGTTCGAGGCCGTCGAGGAACTCGTCGCCGAGCACGCCGACCTGGAGAAGAAGCTCGCCGATCCGTCGGTCCACGCCGACCAGGCCAACGCGCGCAAGCTGAACAAGCGTTACGCCGAGCTCACCCCCATCGTCGCCACCTACCGCTCCTGGACGCAGACGGGCGACGACATCGGGACCGCGCGCGAACTGGCCGCCGACGACCCCGACTTCGCCGCCGAGGTCAAGGAACTGGAGAAGCAGCGCGAGGAGCTCACCGAGAAGCTGCGCCTCCTGCTGGTCCCGCGCGACCCCAGCGACGACAAGGACGTCATCCTCGAGATCAAGGCGGGCGCGGGCGGCGACGAGTCGGCCCTGTTCGCCGGCGACCTGCTGCGCATGTACCTGCGCTACGCCGAGCGCGTCGGCTGGAAGACCGAGATCATCGACGCCACCGAGTCCGAGCTGGGCGGCTACAAGGACGTCCAGGTCGCCGTGAAGACCAAGGGCGGCCAGGGCGCCACCGAGCCCGGACAGGGCGTCTGGGCCCGGCTGAAGTACGAGGGCGGCGTGCACCGCGTGCAGCGCGTGCCCGCGACGGAGTCCCAGGGCCGTATCCACACCTCCGCCGCCGGTGTGCTCGTCACGCCCGAGGCCGAGGAGGTCGACGTCGAGATCAACCCGAACGACCTGCGCATCGATGTCTACCGGTCCTCCGGGCCCGGCGGACAGTCCGTCAACACCACCGACTCCGCCGTGCGCATCACACACCTTCCCACCGGAGTCGTCGCCTCCTGCCAGAACGAGAAGAGCCAGCTGCAGAACAAGGAGCAGGCACTGCGTATCCTGCGCTCCAGGCTGCTCGCAGCGGCGCAGGAGGAGGCGGAGCGGGAGGCCGCCGACGCCCGCCGCAGCCAGGTCCGCACCGTCGACCGCTCCGAGAAGATCCGCACGTACAACTTCCCGGAGAACCGCCTCTCGGACCACCGCGTCGGCTTCAAGGCGTACAACCTGGACCAGGTCCTGGACGGCGACCTCGACGCGGTGATCCAGGCCTGTGTCGACGCGGACTCCGCGGCGAAGCTGGCGGCTGCGTAAGGCAGGCACGAGCACGTACGAGATCGCGTACGAGTACTACGGAGGACTTGCGTGAACCTGCTGCTCGCGGAGGTGGCCCAGGCCACCCAGCGGCTCGCCGACGCCGGCGTGCCCTCGCCGCGCACCGACGCGGAGGAACTCGCCGCGTTCGTGCACGGCGTCAAGCGCGGCGAGCTGCACTCCGTCAAGGACTCCGACTTCGACGCCCGCTACTGGGAGGTCATCGCCCGCCGCGAGGCCCGCGAACCGCTCCAGCACATCACCGGGCGCGCCTACTTCCGGTACCTGGAACTCCAGGTCGGCCCAGGGGTGTTCGTGCCGCGGCCCGAGACGGAGTCCGTGGTCGGCTGGGCCATAGACGCCGTGCGGGCCATGGACGTCGTCGAGCCGTGCATCGTCGACCTGTGCACCGGCTCCGGCGCCATCGCCCTCGCCCTCGCCCAGGAGGTGCCGCGCTCGCGCGTGCACGCCGTGGAGCTGTCCGAGGACGCCCTCAAGTGGACCCGCAAGAACGTCGAGGGGTCCAGGGTCGACCTGCGGCAGGGCAACGCCCTCACCGCCTTCCCCGATCTGGACGGCCAGGTCGACCTGGTCATCACCAACCCGCCGTACATCCCGCTCACCGAGTGGGAGTACGTCGCCCCCGAAGCGCGGGACTACGACCCCGGCATGGCCCTCTTCTCCGGCGAGGACGGTCTGGACCTCATCCGCGGCCTGGAACGCACCGCCCACCGGCTGCTGCGCCCCGGTGGCGTCGTGGTCGTGGAGCACGCCGACACCCAGGGCGGACAGGTGCCGTGGATCTTCACCGAGGAGCGGGGCTGGGCCGACGCCGCCGACCACCCGGACCTCAACAACCGCCCGCGCTTCGCCACGGCCCGCAAGGCACTGCCGTGAGCACACCGGGCACCCCGCGCTCTTCGCGGACTTCATCCCAGCAGCACGTGTACGAGGAGGCCAGCTAAAGATGGCACGGCGATACGACACCAACGACGCGACCGACCGTGTGACCGGTCTGCGCGAGGCAGCGTCCGCCGTCCGCCGTGGCGAGCTCGTGGTGCTGCCGACGGACACGGTGTACGGCATCGGCGCCGACGCGTTCTCCTCGGAGGCGGTCGCCGACCTGCTGGACGCGAAGGGCCGGGGCCGCAACATGCCCACCCCCGTCCTCATCGGCTCCCCGAACACGCTGCACGGCCTCGTCACGGACTTCTCCGAGCTGGCCTGGGAGCTGGTCGACGCCTTCTGGCCGGGCGCGCTGACGCTCGTCGCCCGGCACCAGCCGTCCCTCCAGTGGGACCTCGGGGACACGCGTGGCACCGTCGCCGTGCGCATGCCGCTGCACCCGGTCGCCATCGAGCTGCTCACCGAGGTCGGCCCCATGGCCGTCTCCTCCGCCAACCTGACCGGCCACCCGGCGCCGGAGGACTGCGACGCCGCGCAGCAGATGCTGGGCGACTCCGTCTCCGTCTACCTCGACGGGGGCCCGACCCCCGGCATCGTCCCGTCGTCGATCGTCGACGTGACCCGTGAGGTGCCGCTGCTGCTGCGCGCGGGCGCCATCTCGGCGGACGAGCTGCGAAAGGTCGTACCCGACCTCGAGGTGGCGAATTGACGGCCCCTGGATCGGGGCGTGGCATAGGCAACGGGGAAAGCGCGGCGGAGATCACGACGACCTTCGTGGGACTTCCGCGTGACAGCTTCCGGATCCTCCACGTCAGTACCGGCAACGTGTGCCGCTCGCCCATCACCGAGCGGCTGACCCGCCATGCGGTGCGGGAGCGGCTCGGGATCCTGGGCGGCGGGCTGATCGTGGAGAGCGCCGGCACCTGGGGCCACGAGGGCGCGCCCATGGAGTCCCACGCGGAGACCGTCCTGGCCGACTTCGGCGCGGACGCCTCCGGCTTCACCGGGCGCGAGCTCCTCGACGAGCACGTGATCCGCGCCGACCTGGTGCTGACCGCCACCCGGGACCACCGGGCGCAGGTCATCTCCATGGGGCACTCCGCGGGTCTGCGCACCTTCACGCTCAAGGAGTTCACCCGCCTGGTCAAGGCCATCGACCCGGCGACCCTGCCGCCCCTGGAGGAGGGCGTGGTCATCCGTGCGCGTGCCCTGGTCCGCGCCGCGGCCGCTCTACGCGGGTGGCTGCTCGCGCCGACCGCCGAGGCGGACGAGGTCTACGACCCCTACGGCGCGCCCCTGACGTTCTTCCGTTCCATCGGGGACGAGATACACCAGGCACTCGATCCGGTCGTCACGGCCCTCACCGGGGTCCCCGCAAAGACGTAACAGCCGAGCGCCCCGCAGGTCCCGGGCCTACATTGGTCGTACGTGTCACCGTCGACGCCCGGAGCCCACCATGACGGTCACCCCTGCCATCGAGGCCGATGTCCTGCGCCGCCAGGACCCCGAGCTCGCCGACATCCTGCTCGGGGAGCGGGAGCGGCAGTCGACGACGCTCCAGCTGATCGCCGCCGAGAACTTCACGTCCCCGGCCGTGCTGGCCGCGCTCGGCTCCCCGCTGGCCAACAAGTACGCCGAGGGCTACCCGGGGGCGCGGCACCACGGCGGCTGCGAGATCGTCGACGTCGCCGAACGCCTCGCGGTCGACCGGGCCAGGGCGCTGTTCGGCGCCGACCACGCCAACGTCCAGGCGCACTCGGGCTCTTCGGCGGTGCTCGCCGCCTACGCCGCCCTGCTCCGCCCCGGCGACACCGTCCTCGCGCTCGGCCTGCCCTACGGCGGGCATCTCACGCACGGCTCGCCCGCCAACTTCTCCGGCCGCTGGTTCGACTTCGTCGGCTACGGGGTGGAGGCCGAGTCCGGGCTCATCGACCACGAGCAGGTGCGCACGCTGGCCCGCACGCGTCGGCCCAAGGCGATCGTGTGCGGCTCGATCGCCTACCCGCGCCATGTCGACTACGCCTTCTTCCGCGAGGTCGCCGACGAGGTCGGCGCCCACCTCATCGCGGACGCCGCGCACCCCCTCGGCCTCGTCGCCGGGAGAGCGGCCCCGAATCCGGTGCCGTTCGCGGACATCGTCTGCGGAACCACCCACAAGGTGCTGCGGGGCCCGCGCGGCGGTGTGCTCCTGTGCCGTGCGGAGCTGGCCGAGCGGGTCGACCGGGCCGTGTTCCCTTTCACACAGGGTGGTGCGCAGATGCACACCATCGCCGCCAAGGCGGTCGCGTTCGGGGAGGCGGCAACACCGGCGTTCTCCGCGTACGCCCATCAGGTGGTGGCCAATGCGCGGGTTCTGGCGGCCCGGCTGGCCGCGGCGGGCATGGTCGTCACCACGGGCGGCACGGACACCCATCTGATCACCGCCGACCCGGCCCCGCTCGGCGTCGACGGGCGTACCGCCCGGGGCCGTCTCGCCGCTGCGGGCCTGGTCATGGACTGCTGTGCGCTGCCGCACGGTGACGCCCGGGGACTCAGGCTCGGCACGGCCGCGATCACCACACAGGGCATGGGGGAGGCGGAGATGGTCCGGATCGCCGAGCTGATCACCGGGGTGCTGCTGGGTGTGACGGAGACCTCGAGAGCCCGTGAAGATGTTCGGGAGCTGGCCGCTGGATTTCCGCCGTATCCCGCTTGAGTGGGGGTAAGCGCATCAGGGTGCACAGCCACTCGTGCAACCATCGTCGCTACCCGGAAGTCCCCACTGATATGCGCGCATCGCTAGGGTGTGGGGCTGAGATGGCCAGCGAGACCTGTGGGGAAGCCCGTGCGTGAATACCTCCTGACGCTCTGCATCACGGCCGCGGTGACGTATCTGCTGACAGGGCCGGTACGGAAGTTCGCGATCGTGGCCGGAGCGATGCCGGAGATCCGGGCACGTGACGTGCACCGGGAGCCCACGCCGCGCCTCGGCGGTATCGCGATGTTCTTCGGCCTGTGCGCGGGCCTGCTGGTCGCCGACCACCTGACCAACCTCAACCAGGTCTTCGAGACGTCGAACGAACCCCGTGCGCTGTTGTCCGGGGCGGCCCTGATCTGGCTGATCGGGGTGCTGGACGACAAGTTCGAGATCGATGCCCTGATCAAGCTGGGTGGCCAGATGATCGCCGCGGGCGTGATGGTCGTGCAGGGTCTGACGATCCTGTGGCTGCCGATCCCGGGCGTCGGCTCGGTCGCGCTCACCCAGTGGCAGGGCACCCTGCTCACGGTGGCTCTGGTCGTCATCACCATCAACGCGGTCAACTTCGTCGACGGCCTGGACGGCCTCGCGGCGGGCATGGTCTGCATCGCGGCCACGGCGTTCTTCCTGTACGCCTACCGCATCTGGTACTCGTACGGCATCGAGGCCGCCGCCCCGGCCACCCTCTTCTCGGCGATCCTGATGGGCATGTGCCTGGGCTTCCTGCCGCACAACATGCACCCGGCGCGGATCTTCATGGGCGACTCGGGCTCGATGCTGATCGGCCTGGTCCTGGCCGCCGGCGCGATCTCCGTCACGGGCCAGGTCGACCCGGACGCGCTCAACCTCTACGTGGGCTCCGAGAAGGAGGCCGTGCACCAGACGGTCCCCGTCTACATCCCGCTGCTGCTGCCGCTGACGATCATCGCCGTGCCGGCCGCCGACCTGATCCTGGCGATCGTGCGCCGCACCTGGCGCGGCCAGTCCCCGTTCGCCGCCGACCGCGGTCACCTGCACCACCGGCTGCTGGAGATCGGCCACTCGCACAGCCGGGCCGTGCTGATCATGTACTTCTGGTCGGCGCTGATCGCCTTCGGGGCGCTCGCCTACTCGGTCAACTCGGCGTCCATGTGGATCGTGCTGGGTGTGGTGTTCCTGAGCGCGATCGGACTGCTCCTGCTTCTGCTGCCGCGCTTCACGCCGCGCGCCCCGCGCTGGATGGAGCGCTTCGTCCCGCCGCGCTACCGGCGCCGCGGTTCGGTCGCGGCCCTCTCACCCGCTGCCTCCACCCCCGCGTCGACGGCGGACCAGCCCGCCCCCGCCGGAGCCGAGAACCGCACGCCCGTGGTGTCCGGCGTCGCCGGCGTCAACGGGGCGACGGCCATCGGGCCCCGTTCGCGTCTGGCCGATCGGCGCAAGGCGGGGACAAGGTAAGAATCTGACTAGAGCATTGCCAAGTCGTGGGGTTGTGATGGGGGTGCGAAGCATCCCAATACCAGACATGTCGTCAGTGTTCTCGCTCAGACGCGCAGGTTCACTCTCATGTGTGAGAGTCCGCACACCTCCAGGTAAAGACTGCATCAAATAGTTTGTGATACGGTTCACGAGAACCCCCCGGATAGAGCCGAAGGACCGCAGTGCGACGGTCCATTGGTGTGAGGTCTCCACTCAGCCCGGGACTACGCTCGTCCATGACGACACCCCTGCCCCCTGCGAAAGCGGAGTTGCCGCCATGCCGTCCAATGACGCCCGGATTCTGGCCCAGGCTGCCGTGCCCACGGCCGCCGTCGGTGCTGTTGCCGCCGTCGTCAGTGGTGTGGTCGTCGGCGGCAAGGGAGCGATCGGGGCGGTCGTCGCGACACTCATTGTGATCCTCTTCATGGGGATCGGCCTCTATGTCTTGCAGCGCACTGCCAAATCGCTTCCGCACCTGTTCCAGGCGATGGGCCTCATGCTCTACGCGGCGCAGATTCTGTTGCTGTTCATCTTCGTCGCCGCGTTCAAGAACACGACGCTGTTCAACCCCAAGGCCTTTGCCATCACGCTCGTTGTCGGCACCCTCGCGTGGATCGCCGCACAGACGCGTGCCCACATGAAGGCCAAGATCCTTTACGTCGAGCCCGATTCGACGAAGGGCGAGAAGCCCGAAAAGTCGGGGCACTCGTCGTGAGGGATAGGGCCGGGATAAAGAGGCATGAGATCTCCTGCTATCGTCCGGTGCCAACTGCGGCATCGCGGGCGCGGGCATCTGAGCTGACGCCTGCTCCATCGCGAGGCGAGATGCCCCCCAGCCGCCCCCACATCCGTAACACCAGTCCCGTGCCGAACCGCGGCTCTGTGCCGCGCCGACACAACGAGGTTGCCGTACCCATGCGTCACGCCGAAGGAGCCCGTGGTGAGTGCTGACCAGACCCAGCTCGCCTTTGACTGGAGCTGTCGGATCATGTCCGACAACGGGTGTGGTTTTCCGGCTCCGGGCCTGCACTCGTTCCTCTTCAAGCCGATTGGCACTGTCGGGGGGTACGAGTTCAACAAGGTGATGCTGCTCGCCATCATCACCACCATCGTTGTCATCGGCTTCTTCTGGGCAGCCTTCGGCAAGGCCAAGGTGGTGCCGGGCAAGCTGCAGATGGTCGGTGAGGCCGGCTACGACTTCGTCCGCCGCGGCATCGTCTACGAGACCCTCGGTAAGAAGGAGGGCGAGAAGTACGTCCCTCTGATGGTCTCGCTGTTCTTCTTCATCTGGATCATGAACATCTGGTCCGTGATCCCGCTCGCGCAGTTCCCGGTGTCCTCGATCATCGCGTACCCGGCTGTTCTGGCCGCGGTGGTGTACGTGACGTGGGTCGGACTGACCTTCAAGCGGCACGGCTTCGTCGGGTTCTTCAAGAACGTCACCGGCTACGACAAGTCGCTCGGGCCGGTGCTGCCGCTCGTGATGGTCATCGAGTTCTTCTCGAACCTGCTCGTCCGCCCGTTCACGCACGCGGTGCGACTGTTTGCCAACATGTTCGCCGGCCACCTGATGCTGGTCATGTTCACCGTCGCGTCCTGGTACCTGCTGAACAGCTGGATGATCCCGGCGGCCGGTGTCTCCTTCGTCATGGCCACGGTCATGATCGTCTTCGAGCTTTTCGTGCAGGCCGTCCAGGCGTACGTCTTCGTACTCCTCGCCTGCACGTACGTCCAGGGCGCTCTCGCCGAGCATCACTGAGCCCCCACCACTCTCAGCCCCCAGAACGTCCGGTGGCCAACCCCCATCGGTCCTGAAAGAGAAGGAAGATTCAGCATGGCTGCCCTTGAGACCCTCGCCGCCGTCGAAGGCAACCTCGGCTCCATCGGTTACGGCCTTGCCGCCATCGGCCCCGGCGTCGGCGTCGGCATCATCTTCGGCAACGGCACCCAGGCCCTGGCCCGCCAGCCCGAGGCGGCCGGTCTGATCCGTGCCAACCAGATCCTCGGTTTCGCGTTCTGTGAGGCGCTCGCCCTCATCGGCATCGTCATGCCGTTCGTCTACTAAGAGACGTCCGGGACGATCGAAACCTTTCAACGGAAGGCACTGATGTGATCGCCAACCTGGTGCAGCTGGCGGCCGAGGAGAA
The DNA here is from genome assembly GCF_019733245.1 of Streptomyces sp. WAC04114. Lineage (NCBI taxonomy): Bacteria > Bacillati > Actinomycetota > Actinomycetes > Kitasatosporales > Streptomycetaceae > Streptomyces > Streptomyces sp. WAC04114. The sequence continues at coordinate 22,144 of NZ_JAIGQA010000052.1, read as the reverse complement.
GCAGAACCCGCTTATCCCTCCGGGCCCCGAGCTGCTCATCGGCACCATCGCCTTCGCCATCGTGTTCTTCTTCTTCTGGAAGAAGCTGCTTCCGAACATCAACAAGGTTCTGGAGGAGCGCCGCGCGGCGATCGAAGGCGGTATCGAAGAGGCCGAGACCATGAAGGTCGAGGCCCAGAGCGTCCTTGAGCAGTACAAGGCACAGCTCGCCGAGGCCCGGCACGAGGCCGCGCGCCTGCGCCAGGAGGCGCAGGAGCAGGGTGCCACGCTCATCGCCGAGATGCGGGCCGAGGGCCAGCGTCAGCGCGAGGAGATCGTCGCCGCCGGCCACGCCCAGATCGAGGCCGACCGCAAGGCCGCCGCTTCCGCGCTGCGCCAGGACGTCGGCAAGCTCGCCACCGACCTGGCCGGCAAGCTCGTCGGGGAGTCCCTCGAGGACCACGCCCGCCAGAGCCGCGTGATCGACCGGTTCCTCGACGAGCTCGAGGAGAAGGCCGAGGCCGGGCGATGAACGGAGCGAGCCGCGAGGCCCTGGCAGCCGCACGTGAGCGTCTCGACGCGCTGACGGACTCGACGTCCGTGGACGCGGCCTCGCTCGCCGACGAGCTGGCCGCCGTCACCGCGCTGCTCGACCGCGAGGTGTCGCTGCGTCGGGTCCTCACCGACCCGGCGCAGCCCGCGGAGGCCAAGGCAGAGCTGGCCCGGCGCCTGCTCGGCACCCAGGTCAGCGGCCCCGCCGCCGACCTGGTGGCCGGCATGGTGCGCTCCCGCTGGTCGCAGTCCCGCGACCTGGTGGACGCGCTGGAGGAGCTGGCCAACATCGCCGACCTCACGGCCGCCCAGCAGGCGGGCAAGCTCGACGACGTCGAGGACGAGCTGTTCCGGTTCGGCCGGATCGTCTCCGGCAGCACCGAGCTGCGCGCCGCGCTGACCGACCGCAAGGCCACCGCCTCGGCCAAGAGCGCGCTGCTGCGCAGCCTGCTCGGCGGACGGGCGCAGCCGACCACCGAGCGTCTGGTCACGCGCCTTGTGACCGCGCCGCGGGGACGTAGCCTGGAGTCGGGACTCGAGTCCCTGTCCAAGCTCGCCGCCGAGCGCCGGGACCGCATGGTGGCCATCGTCACCTCGGCGGTGCCGCTGAGCGACCCGCAGAAGCAGCGCCTGGGCGCCGCCCTCGCGAAGCTCTACGGCCGCCGGATGCACCTCAACCTGGACGTGGACCCCGAGGTCCTCGGCGGAATCCGGGTGCAGGTCGGCGACGAGGTCATCAACGGCGCCCTGGTGGACCGCATCGAGGACGCCAGCCGCCGGCTCGCCGGCTGAGCAGCAACTCAATAGGCACAACGTACTTACGACGGCCCTGGTTGGGCCGTGCAGAAGAATCCTGGGGGTCGCCCCCAGACCCCCAAAGTGAAACTTCGGGCCCAACAAGGAGAGCAGGGAACCCAGATGGCGGAGCTCACGATCCGGCCGGAGGAGATCCGGGACGCGCTGGAGAACTTCGTCCAGGCGTACAAGCCGGACGCGGCCTCGCGCGAGGAGGTCGGTACGGTCACCTTCGCCGGCGACGGTATCGCGAAGGTCGAGGGCCTGCCCTCGGTCATGGCCAACGAGCTGCTGAAGTTCGAGGACGGCAGCCTCGGTCTCGCCCTCAACCTCGAGGAGCGCGAGATCGGCTGCGTCGTCCTCGGCGAGTTCAGCGGCATCGAGGAGGGTCAGCCGGTCTCCCGTACCGGTGAGGTTCTCTCCGTCGCGGTGGGCGAGGGCTACCTCGGCCGCGTGGTGGACCCCCTCGGCAACCCGATCGACGGCCTCGGCGAGATCGAGACCGAGGACCGCCGCGCCCTGGAGCTGCAGGCCCCGGGCGTCATGGTCCGCAAGTCGGTGCACGAGCCGATGGAGACGGGCTACAAGGCCGTCGACGCGATGACCCCGATCGGCCGTGGCCAGCGTCAGCTGATCATCGGTGACCGCCAGACCGGCAAGACCGCCCTGGCCGTCGACACGATCATCAACCAGCGCGACAACTGGCGCTCGGGCGACCCGAACAAGCAGGTCCGCTGCATCTACGTCGCCATCGGCCAGAAGGGCTCCACGATCGCCGGTGTGCGCGGCGCTCTGGAGGAGGCCGGCGCGCTGGAGTACACGACCATCGTCGCCGCCCCGGCGTCCGACCCGGCCGGCTTCAAGTACCTGGCGCCGTACACCGGTTCGGCCATCGGCCAGCACTGGATGTACCAGGGCAAGCACGTCCTGATCATCTTCGACGACCTGTCGAAGCAGGCCGACGCCTACCGCGCCGTGTCGCTGCTGCTGCGCCGCCCGCCGGGCCGTGAGGCCTACCCGGGTGACGTCTTCTACCTGCACTCCCGTCTGCTGGAGCGCTGCGCCAAGCTCTCCGACGAGATGGGTGCCGGCTCGATGACCGGTCTGCCGATCGTCGAGACGAAGGCCAACGACGTCTCGGCGTTCATCCCGACCAACGTCATCTCCATCACCGACGGCCAGTGCTTCCTGGAGTCGGACCTGTTCAACGCCGGTCAGCGCCCCGCGCTGAACGTCGGTATCTCCGTCTCCCGAGTCGGTGGTTCCGCGCAGCACAAGGCGATGAAGCAGGTCTCCGGCCGTCTGCGCGTGGACCTCGCCCAGTTCCGTGAGCTGGAGGCGTTCGCCGCCTTCGGTTCCGACCTGGACGCCGCGTCCAAGGCGCAGCTCGAGCGTGGTCAGCGCATGGTCGAGCTGCTGAAGCAGGCGCAGTACCAGCCGATGGCCACCGAGGACCAGGTCGTCTCCGTCTGGGCCGGCACCACCGGCAAGATGGACGACGTTCCCGTCGTCGACATCCGCCGCTTCGAGAAGGAGCTGCTGGAGTACCTGCACCGCAAGGAGCAGGGTCTGATGACCTCCATCCGCGAGGGCGGCAAGATGTCCGACGACACGCTCCAGGCCATCGCCGACGCCATCGCGGAGTTCAAGAAGCAGTTCGAGACCTCCGACGGCAAGCTGCTCGGCGAGGACTCCCCGGCTGCCGGCAAGTGACGACGGAAGGGACCTGACTCATGGGAGCCCAGCTCCGGGTCTACAAGCGTCGCATCCGATCCGTCTCCGCGACCAAGAAGATCACCAAGGCGATGGAGATGATCGCCGCCTCGCGCGTCGTCAAGGCGCAGCGCAAGGTGGCGGCCTCCACCCCGTATGCGACCGAGCTCACCCGCGCGGTCACGGCGGTCGCCGGCGGATCCAACACCAAGCATCCGCTGACGACGGAGCCGGAGAACCCGACCCGTGCCGCGGTCCTGCTCCTCACGAGCGACCGCGGTCTGGCCGGCGCCTTCAACTCCAACGCCATCAAGGCCGCGGAGAAGCTCACGGCCGCGCTCGAGGCCGAGGGCAAGGAGGTCGTCAACTACATCGTCGGCCGCCGTGGTGTCGCCCACTACAACTTCCGCGAGCGCAAGATCGCGGAGACGTTCACGGGCTTCACCGATGAGCCGTCGTACGCGGACGCCAAGAAGGTCGCGGCCCCGCTGATCGAGGCGATCGAGACGGAGACGGCCGAGGGCGGCGTGGACGAGCTCCACATCGTCTACACCGAGTTCGTGTCGATGATGACGCAGACGGCGATCGAGGCCCGGCTGCTGCCGCTCAGCCTCGACGAGGTGGCGGCGGAGGCCAAGCCCAAGGGCGAGATCCTCCCGCTGTTCGACTTCGAGCCCTCGGCGGAGGACGTCCTGGACGCCCTGCTGCCGCGCTACGTCGAGAGCCGCATCTACAACGCGCTGCTCCAGTCGGCCGCCTCCAAGCACGCCGCCACGCGGCGCGCGATGAAGTCGGCCACCGACAACGCCGGAGAGCTCATCGAGACGCTCACCCGGCTTGCCAACCAGGCCCGCCAGGCCGAAATCACCCAGGAAATCAGCGAGATCGTCGGTGGCGCGAGTGCCCTGGCCGACGCGACCGCGGGGAGTGACCGATAAATGACCACCACTGTTGAGACGGCCACGGCGACGGGCCGCGTCGCGCGGGTCATCGGCCCGGTCGTCGACGTGGAGTTCCCCGTCGACGCGATGCCGGAGATCTACAACGCCCTTCACGTCGAGGTCGCCGACCCGGCGCTCGCGGGCGAGAAGAAGACGCTGACCCTGGAGGTCGCCCAGCACCTGGGTGACGGCCTGGTCCGCGCGATCTCCATGCAGCCCACCGATGGTCTGGTCCGCCAGGCCCCGGTGACCGACACGGGCGCGGGCATCACCGTCCCCGTCGGCGACTTCACCAAGGGCAAGGTGTTCAACACCCTCGGTGAGGTGCTGAACAGCGACGAGACCCACGAGGGCGAGCGCTGGTCCATCCACCGCAAGGCCCCCGCGTTCGACCAGCTCGAGTCGAAGACCGAGATGTTCGAGACGGGCCTGAAGGTTGTGGACCTGCTCACCCCGTACGTCAAGGGCGGCAAGATCGGTCTGTTCGGTGGTGCCGGTGTCGGCAAGACCGTGCTGATCCAGGAAATGATCATGCGTGTCGCCAACCTCCACGAGGGCGTCTCCGTCTTCGCGGGCGTCGGCGAGCGCACCCGTGAGGGCAACGACCTCATCGCGGAGATGGAAGAGTCCGGCGTTCTGGACAAGACCGCCCTGGTCTTCGGTCAGATGGACGAGCCCCCGGGCACCCGTCTGCGCGTGGCCCTGGCCGGCCTGACGATGGCGGAGTACTTCCGTGACGTCCAGAAGCAGGACGTGCTGTTCTTCATCGACAACATCTTCCGCTTCACCCAGGCCGGTTCCGAGGTGTCGACCCTGCTCGGCCGTATGCCCTCCGCGGTGGGCTACCAGCCGAACCTGGCCGACGAGATGGGCACCCTCCAGGAGCGCATCACCTCGACCCGTGGTCACTCGATCACCTCGATGCAGGCGATCTACGTCCCCGCGGACGACCTGACCGACCCGGCCCCGGCCACCACCTTCGCCCACCTCGACGCGACGACGGTTCTGTCCCGTCCGATCTCCGAGAAGGGCATCTACCCGGCCGTGGACCCGCTGGACTCGACGTCCCGCATCCTCGACCCGCGGTACATCTCGGCGGAGCACTACAACGCCGCGATGCGCGTGAAGAACATCCTGCAGAAGTACAAGGACCTGCAGGACATCATCGCGATCCTCGGTATCGACGAGCTCGGCGAGGAGGACAAGCTCGTCGTCCACCGTGCCCGTCGCGTGGAGCGCTTCCTGTCCCAGAACACCCACGCCGCCAAGCAGTTCACCGGCGTGGACGGTTCGGACGTGCCGCTGGACGAGTCGATCGCCGCGTTCAACGCGATCTGCGACGGCGAGTACGACCACTTCCCGGAGCAGGCGTTCTTCATGTGCGGTGGTCTCGAGGACCTGAAGAAGAACGCGAAGGAGCTGGGCGTCTCCTGAGCCCCGTGCTCGTCGGAGGGGGCGGGGTTCGTCCCGCCCCCTCTGTCACGCCTACTAGACTTGTAACCAACACCCGGCACTCCCGCCGGGTGGTGACCCGAGGAGCCACCCTTGGCTGCTGAGCTGCACGTCGCGTTGGTCGCGGCCGACCGTGAGGTCTGGTCCGGCCAGGCCACCCTGGTCGTCGCGCGCACCACGTCCGGCGACATCGGCGTCATGCCCGGTCACCAGCCGCTGCTCGGTGTGCTGGAGTCGGGCCCGGTGACCATCCGTACGAGCGAGGGCGGGACGGTCGTCGCCGCTGTGCACGGCGGATTCATCTCGTTCGCGGACGACAAGCTCTCGCTCCTGGCGGAGGTCGCCGAGCTGTCGGACGAGATCGATGTCCAGCGCGCTGAGCAGGAGCTCGAGCGCGCGAAGGCGGAGGACGACGCGGAGGCCCAGCGCCGCGCGGACGTCCGTCTGCGGGCTGCCACGGCGGCGCGCTGACCGGAGTCCGCCGTGTGATGACGTCACTCAGCCGCGGCTGGGTACCGGAGAGATCCGGACCCAGCCGCGGCTGAGGCGGATGTGGGTGATTTTTACGTTGCGTTACCTAGGAGACGAGGAGGTCGGTGTCGATGGTCCTCGCTCTGACTGTGTGCGGAATCGTGGTGGCCCTGGTGGTGGTGGGTCTGTTCGTCTTCGGCCTGCGCCGTCGGCTGATCCAGCGGTCGGGCGGCACGTTCGACGCCAGCCTGCGCTGGGACGCCCCCGCCGAGGGTGACGCCAACGGCAAGGGCTGGGCGTACGGGGTGGCCCGCTACAACGGCGACCGGGTCGAGTGGTACCGCGTCTTCTCGTACTCGCCGCGTCCGCGCCGCGTCCTGGAGCGTTCCGCGATCGAGGTGGCCGGCCGCCGCGTCCCGGAGGGCGAGGAGGAGCTGGCGCTGCTCTCCGACCATGTGATCCTGGCCTGTCTGCACCGGGGCACGCGTCTCGAACTCGCGATGAGCGAAGACGCGCTGACCGGTTTCCTCGCGTGGCTTGAGGCAGCCCCGCCCGGTCAGCGCGTCAATGTCGCCTAGGGTCTACGACACTTCGAACCTTCCTTTGATCCGGCCTACTTCAGGCCGCTGTCGATGGCGTTCGCCAGCTCTCCGTTCGCGGTGTCTCCGCTGAACTCCCAGAAGAACGCGCCGCCCAGACCCTGGTTCTTGGCCCAGCTCATCTTGCCCGCGATCGTGGCCGGGGTGTCGTACGACCACCAGTTGCTGCCGCAGTGCGCGTACGCCGTGCCGGCGACGGTGCCGGTGGCCGGGCAGGAGTTCTTCAGGACCTTGTAGTCCTCGATGCCCGCCTCGTACGTGCCCGGAGCCGCGCCGGTCGCCGATCCGCCCGGGGCGGACTGGGTGACGCCGGTCCAGCCGCGGCCGTAGAAGCCGATGCCGAGCAGGAGCTTGCTCGCCGGGACGCCCTTGGCCTTGAGCTTGGCGATGGCCGCCGCGGAGTTGAAGCCGTCCTTCGGGATGCCGCTGTACGAGGTCAGCGGGGAGTGCGGGGCCGTCGGGCCGGTCTTGTCCCAGGCGCCGAAGTAGTCGTACGTCATCACGTTGTACCAGTCGAGGTACTGCGCGGCGCCGCCGTAGTCGGCCGCGTCGATCTTGCCGCCGGAGGAACCGTCCGCGGTGATGGCGGCGGTGATCAGGTAGTTCTGGCCGAACTCGTTGCGCAAGGCCTGGGAGAGGTTCTTGAAGGCCGCCGGACCGGACGTGTCACAGGTCAGACCGCAGGCGTTCGGGTACTCCCAGTCGATGTCGATGCCGTCGAAGACGTCGGCCCAGCGCGGGTCCTCCACGACGGCCTTGCAGGACTTGGCGAACGCGGCGGCGTTGGCGGCGGCCTGGCCGAAGCCGCCGGAGTAGGTCCAGCCGCCGAAGGAGTACAGCACCTTGATGTGCGGGTACTTGGCCTTCAGCTGGCGCAGCTGGTTGAAGTTGCCGCGCAGCGGCTGGTCCCAGGTGTCGGCGGTGCCGCTGACGGACTGGTCGGCCGTGTAGGCCTTGTCGTAGGCGGCGTAGGTGTCGTCGACGGTGCACTGCCCGTTCTTGACGTTGCCGAAGGCGTAGTTGATGTGGGTGATCTTCGACGCCGTGCCCGAGGTCACCAGGTTCTTGACGTGGTAGTTGCGGCCGTAGACGCCCCACTCGGTGAAGTAGCCGAGCTTGACCTTGTCGCCGGTGGGCGGCTCGGTGGTGCCGCCGGTGGTGCGGACCCGGACGGCGCCGCTGACCGGGCCGGTCTGGTCGGCGGTGTCCCGGGCCTGGACGGAGTAGGAGTAGTCGGTGCCCGCGGTGAGGCCGGTGTTGGTGTACGAGGTGCCCGTCACGGTGGCGACCTTGCTGCCGTCGCGCAGAACGTCGTAGTTCTTGACGCCCTTGTCGTCGGTGGCGGCGGACCAGGACAGCTTCACCGAGGTGTTGGTGATGTCCGAGGCGGTCGGGGTGCCCGGGGCGCTCGGCGCGCTGTCGCCGGGTTCCGTGGTGCCGCCGTCGCAACTGCCGCCGTTGAGCTTGCAGTTCGAGGGGGAGCCGGTGCCGCTGCCGTTGAAGCCGAAGGAGACGGAGGCGCCGGGGGCGAGGGTGCCGTTCCAGGACTTGTTCTTCGCGGTCCAGTGGGTGCCGGAGGAGGTGACGTCGGCGTCCCAGGCGGAGGTGACGGAGGTACCGGAGGGGAAGTCCCACTCGACGGTCCAGGAACTCAAGGCCGTGGTGCCGGTGTTCTTCACCGTCCACTTGCCCTCGAAGCCGGAGCCCCAGTCCTGGGTCTTTGCGTAGGAAGCGGTGGCGGACGTCGCGGCCTGGGCCGGGCTCGCCAGGCCGACGAGGCCGGCCAGCGGGAGCAACAGCGTCGCGAACCCTGCCGCGGCTCTGTGTCTGAAGCGCATGCTGCGCCTCCTTGATGGAGTTGTGGGGGCGTGACTGAGCCTCACGCCCACTCGTGGTGCGGTGAGAATAGAAAGGTCTGGACCACCGGTCAATAGGTCTGGACCACCACGCCCCGGACTCCTCAGACACCCAACTCCTGTGCCAGCACCGCGGCTTGTACCCGGCTGCGCAGCCCCAGCTTCCCGAGCAGCCTGCTGACATGGGTCTTCACGGTCGCCTCGGCCATGTCGAGCCGCTCCGCGATGCCCGCGTTGGACAAGCCCAGGCCGAGGCAGGACAGCACCTCGCGCTCCCGCCTGGTCAGCTGTTCGAGCACCGCCGGATCGGCCGCGGGCTCCCGGGCGGGCTTCGCGGCGAACTCCGCGATCAGCCGCCGCGTCACGGCCGGGGCGATCAGCCCCTCCCCACGCGCGACCGTCCGCACGGCCTCCAGCAGATGCTTCGCCTCGGTGTTCTTCAGCAGGAAACCGGACGCCCCCGCCCGCAGCGCCCCGAAGACGTACTCGTCGAGGTCGAAGGTGGTCAGCACGAGTACGTCCGCGAGCCGCTCCGCGACGACCTGCCGGGTGGCCGACACCCCGTCCAGGCGCGGCATCTGAACGTCCATCAGCACCAGGTCCGGTCGCAGCTCGCGGGCCAGCGCCACCGCCTGCTCGCCGTCCGCTGCCTCGCCGACCACCTCGATGTCGGGCGCGCTGCGCAGGATGAGGACCAGGCCGGCGCGGACGGCGGACTGGTCTTCGGCGACCAGGACGCGGATCATGCGGTGTCTCCTTCGAGGGTGTCGTCGACGGGGAGGGTGGCGCGCACGGCCCAGATCTTGCCCTCGGGCGAGTCCTCGGGGGCGGCGTCGAAGGTGCCGTCCAGCAGGGCCGCCCGTTCGCTCATGCCGACCAGGCCCGCGCCGGACCCGGGGGCGCGCGGCGCGTCCCGGTCGCCGTAGGGGCTGGTCACGCTGACGACGAGTGAGCCGTGTCGCCGCATCAGGGACACGGTGACCCGGCCCGGGGCCGCGTGCTTGAGTGCGTTGGTCAGTGACTCCTGCACGATGCGGTAGGCGGCGAGCTCGACGGGGGCGGGCACCTCGCTCCGTTCGGCGTCGAGGGTGACGTCGAGGCCGTTGGCGCGGGCGCCGTCCACCAGCGAGCCCAGGCCGTCGAGCGTGGGAGCGGCGGACGGTTCCACGTCGCCGCTGCTGTCGCGCAGGATGCCGATCAGCCGCCGCATCTCGGCGAGCCCCTCCACGCTGTTCTCGCGGATGACCACGAGCGCGTCCTGAGAGGTCTTCGGATCGTCGAGGGACAGCGCGGCGGTGGAGTGGATGGCGATCGCGGACAGGTGATTGGCCACCATGTCGTGCAGCTCGCGGGCCATGCGGGCGCGTTCGGCGGTGACGGCCTGGGTGCGGTCCATCTCCGCGAGCAGCGCGGTCTGCTCGGCGCGCAGCCGGGCCGCGTCGGCGGCCTCGCGGTGGTTGCGCACGATCAGCCCGGTGGAGGCGGGCCCGAAGGCGACCAGGCCGGTGACCACGCCGATCAGCAGCGCCTCGGGCTCGCGCCAGACCGCGAACGGCACGACGGCTCCGGCCACGGTGAGCAGCCCGGTGATCCGGGGGATGCGGTGGGCCGAGGCGGGCGGACCGTACAGGACGGCCGCGTACATCAGGTCGGTGTACATCAGGATCGAGACCAGGTTGCCCTGGGTGACGACGTCCAGGACGATCGCGCCCGTGCCGATCAGCAGGCCGGTGCGCGGGGCGGCCCGGCGCAGCAACTCGCAGCCGGCGAGCACGAACAGCGGCACCAGGACCGGCCAGCGCCCGGGCAGGAGCACGTACACCTCGGTGCTCGGTCTCGTGGCCAGGCCGACACCCCACAGCAACAGCCCGCCGAGCAGGCTGCCGAGCGCGACGTAGACGTCGAAGCGTCGGGGGCGGGGGAGTCCAGCGGCCATGGCACCATCCAACACGGCCGGTCGCGGCCCGCGCATGATCCGTTCGTAGGGGCTCCGGCTGCATCTTTCGATGTACCCGGGGTTCGTCAGTCACGACGACGATTCCCGCCGCCCTGCCCGGGAGCCTGGAGAGGTGACCGAGAGGAGCGAACCGTGATCGTCGCCTTGATCGCCGCCTGCGAGATCGGCTTCTGGGTGCTGCTGGCGGCCGGACTGGCCACCCGCTACCTGCTGAAGATGCCGCGCACGGGCCTGGCGCTGCTGCTGTGCGAGCCGCTGCTGGAGGTCGTCCTGCTGGTCGCCACCGCGCTGGACCTGAAGAACGGCGCCGAGCCGAACTGGACGCACGGCCTGGCCGCGCTGTACATCGGCTACACGGTCGGGCACGGCCACCGCACGGTGAAGTGGCTGGACGGCCACGCCGCCCACCGGCTGGGCGGCGCCCCGAAGCCGGCCGGCCCACCGCGGTACGGCATGGCCCGGGCCCGGCACGAGGGCAAGGTCTGGCTGGGCACGCTGGTGGGCGCCGCCGTCGCGACCGTGCTCCTCCAGCTGGCGATCTGGTACGTGGACGACCCGAGCCGCGTGACCTCCCTGGAGAGCTGGCGCTACGTGGCCTGGCGTGCGGCCGGGATCCACGGCCTGATCGCGCTGAGCTATGCGATCTGGCCGCGGAGGGCTCCCGCCGGGGAAACCGGGGAAACCAGGGATTCCGGGCGGACGGTGGAGAAGGAGAGGGCGCAGCGTTAAGGGCCCGTACTTCGACCGCGGGTCCGTGGGGGCTTGTCGCGCCGTTCCCCGCGCCCCCTTCAGGGGCGCTTCAGCGCTCCCCGCCCGGCACCCACAGCACGTCTCCGACCTCCTTGTTCGCCGTCCTCGCGAGGATGAACAGGAGGTCGGACAGGCGGTTGAGGTAGGTCGCCGTCAGCGGGTTCATCACCTCGGCGTGGACCTCCAGCGCCGCCCAGGTCGAGCGTTCGGCCCGGCGTACGACCGTGCAGGCCTGGTGCAGCAGGGCCGCGCCGGGGGTGCCGCCGGGGAGGATGAACGAGCGGAGCTTCTCCAGCTCTCCGTTGAAGCGGTCGCAGTCCGCCTCCAGCTTGTCGATGTAGAACTGCTCGACCCGCAGGGGCGGGAACTCCGGGTTCTCCACCACGGGCGTCGACAGGTCCGCCCCCACGTCGAAGAGGTCGTTCTGGACGCGGGTGAGGACCGTGACGATCTCCTCGTCCAGGCCGCCCAGCGCGATGGCCGTGCCGATCGCCGCGTTCGCCTCGTTGGCGTCGGCGTACGCGGAGATCCGCAGGTCGGTCTTGGCGACCCGGCTCATGTCGCCGAGGGCGGTGGTGCCCTGGTCGCCGGTCCTGGTGTAGATGCGCGTCAGATTGACCATGTGGCCAGCGTAGTTACGCTCAGGCCGTTCGGAACACACGTGTGCCCACTGTCACGGACAGCGCCGTCAGCGCGGCGGCCACCAGCGCGCCGTAGAGCATGTGGGGTGTCGTGTAGCTGCCGACGTAGGCGTCCCGCACCGCGTCCACCAGATAGCGGAACGGCATGAGGTGCGAGAGGGCGTCCAGCCAGGCCGGTCCCAGGGTCATCGGCAGCATCAGGCCCGACAGCAGCATGGACGGCATGGTCAGCGCGTTGATCGCCGGGCCGAAGCTCTGCGGGGTGTCCATCCTCATCGCCAACGCGTACGACAGGGCGGCCAGCGAGAGCGTGAGCAGGGCGACGAAGGCGAAGCCGATCAGCACCCCGGCCAGAGGGGCCCGCAGGCCCATCGCCACCGCGGCCAGCACCAGCAGCACGGCCTGGAAGACGAACACCGTGGCGTCCCGCAGCACCCGGCCGAGCAGCAGAGCCAGCCGGCTGACCGGGGTGACGCGCATGCGCTCGACCACGCCGTGGCCCTTCTCGATGATGATCGAGAATCCCGCGAAGGACGCCCCGAACAGGCCGAGTTGGAGCAGCAGCCCGGGGACGAGCACCTGCCAGGAGCTGCCTGTCGCGCCGAGCGGCAGGTCCGTGAGCAGCGGACCGAAGAACAGCAGGTACAGCAGCGGCATGAGCACGCCGAAGAGCAGCGCGAAGCGCGAGCGCAGTGACTGTCGGAGGTAGCGCCCGTAGACGAGGGCGGTGTCGTGCAGCAGCATTCCGGAACTCCTATACGGCTACGGGGGCGGCGTCGGCCGGTGCGGCACTGCGGCCGGTGACGGCGAGGAACGTGTCCTGGAGCGAGGCGTCGAGTGAGCCGCCGTACCGCAGCTTCAGCGCGCTCGGGGTGCCCTCGGCGACGACCACGCCGTGGTCGACGACGACCAGCCGGTCGGAGAGGGCGTCGGCCTCGTCGAGGTAGTGCGTGGTCAGGAACACCGTCGTGCCGTGCTCGTCGCGCAGCCGGCGCACCAGGTCCCACAGGTCGGCACGGCTGCCGGGGTCGAGACCGGTCGTCGGCTCGTCCAGGAACAGCACCTTCGGGCGGTGGGTGAGCGCCATCGCGATGTCCAGCCGCCGCCGCTGACCGCCGGAGAGCGCGCCGCACTTGCGGTCGAGGAGCCCGGTGAGGTCCAGGTCGCGGGCCAGTTCCCCGGCGCGCTCGACGGCCTGCGCCCTGGTCAGCCGGTACAGCCGCCCCTGGGTGACCAGTTCCTCCCGCACGCTGATCTGCGGATCGACCCCGCCGGACTGCGCCACGTAGCCGCAGGCCCGCCGTACCCCGGCCGCGTCCGTCGCCAGGTCGCGTCCCGCGACGGTGGCGGCGCCGCCGGTCGGTGCCAGCAGGGTCGTCAGCATCCGCAGGGTCGTCGTCTTGCCGGCCCCGTTCGGGCCGAGGAAGCCGAGGATCTCGCCCTCGCGGACAGTCAGGTCGATGGAGCGCACGGCCTCCACGGGGCCGTTCTCGGTCAGGAAGGTACGGGCCAGCCCGGCCGTACTGATGATTGCCATGACCCCAGAAAAACAGAGTCTCTTAAAGTTTGCAATGACCCCAAGTTTTCAGAGGCTCCAGGGAAGCTAGGATTCGGATATGGCTGAGGGGCTCAGGGAACGGAAGAAGCGCGAGACCAGGCAGCGCATCTCGGACATCGCCACCGGGCTCTTCCTGGAGCACGGGTTCGTGACGGTGACGATCGCCGAGGTGGCGGAAGCGGCCGACGTCTCCGTGAACACCGTCTACAACTACTTCCCGGCCAAGGAGGACCTGTTCTTCGACCGCTCTCAGGGCGTCGTCGACCGGCTCTCGCGCTGGGTGCGCGGCCGGGACGCGGGGGAGTCGGCCGCCCGGGCGGTGCTGCGCGAGCTGCGCGCCGAGATCGAGGCCGTCTCGCCCCGTATGGGCCTCATCGAGGGCTACGACCGTTTCATGCGCTGCATCGAAGAGGCGCCACCGCTGCGCTCCCGGCTGTGGAGCATGCAGCAGGAGGTTCAGGACAACCTGGAGGCGACGCTCCGCGAGGAGGTGAGTGCCGAGACCGGCGACCCGCTGCCGAGGCTGATCGCCGGTCAGATCTGCTGGGTGCACGGCACCGTCTTCGTCGCGATCGGCCGCGAGATGGCCAAGGGGCGCAACCCGGACGAAGTGTCACGGGAGACGCTCGTCCTCCTCGACGACATCGAGGAGTTGTTGAGCGAGAAGGTGCTCAACTACGCCGTACGAGGCGGCGCGTGACGCGCGTCTCACGTCGTGAGACGTGAAACGCGTTACTAAGCGCTCACACGCACTCTCACGAGCGCTAGTCTCCGCCCGAGAAGCAGACATAAGCAGCGCGTCAGGGGAGTCGCACAGTGGCACGGAAGCTCGCCGTCATCGGAGCCGGCCTCATGGGATCCGGCATCGCCCAGGTCTCCGCACAGGCGGGCTGGGAGGTGGTCCTGCGGGACGTCACCGACGAGGCACTGACGCGGGGCACCGACGGCATCAAGGCGTCGTACGACAAGTTCGTCGCCAAGGGCAAGCTGGAGGCGCACGACGCCGACGCCGCCCTGGCCCGCATCACCGCGACCACCGACCTGGACGCCGCGGCCGACGCGGACGTCGTCGTCGAGGCCGTCTTCGAGAAGCTCGAGATCAAGCACGAGATCTTCCGTGCGCTCGACAAGATCGTGAAGGACGACGCGGTCCTCGCCTCCAACACCTCCGCCATCCCGATCACCAAGATCGCGGCGGCGACGGAGCGCCCCGAGCGGGTCGTCGGCACGCACTTCTTCTCGCCGGTGCCGATGATGCAGCTGTGCGAACTCGTCCGCGGCTACAAGACCAGCGACGAAACCCTCGCCAGGGCCCGGGAGTTCGCCGAGTCGGTCGGCAAGACCTGCATCGTCGTCAACCGCGACGTCGCCGGCTTCGTGACGACCCGCCTCATCTGCGCCCTGGTCGTCGAGGCCGCGAAGCTGCAGGAGTCGGGCGTGGCCAGCGCCGAGGACATCGACCTCGCCTGCAAGCTGGGCTTCGGTCACGCCATGGGCCCGCTGGCGACGGCGGACCTGACCGGCGTCGACATCCTGCTGCACGCCACGAACAACATCTACACCGAGTCCCAGGACGAGAAGTTCGCGGCCCCCGAGTCGATGCGCCGGATGGTTGACGCCGGTGACATCGGACGCAAGAGCGGGCAGGGCTTCTACAAGCACTGAAACCGCACATGCCCCGGGCCCATCACACGCCAGGGTGAATTCGGTATCGGTTCGCTTACAAGAAGCAACCTCTGACACCTCCACACAGTCAGAGGTTGCATCACCCACATCAGAACGCGGAGCACGATTCGCACGCACGGGGAGCGCATATGTACATCAGGGGCGACCACGCCGAGCTGGTCGTCGGGGGCCGCCTCGACGTCCGGAGCGCGGCGGACGCCCGTACGGTCCTGCACTCGGCCGTCGACGACGGAGTCGGAGACCTGGTGCTGGACCTGTCCGAACTGGACTCCTGGGACGCCACCGGACTGGGCGTGATCATGGGAGCCCACCGGCGGGCCGGCCGCTGCGGCCGGCGTCTGGTGCTGCGCGGAGTACCGCCGCAGATGCAGCGCCTGCTGGTGGCCACCCGCCTGCACCGGATCCTGGCGATCGAGGGCGGCATCGGGGTGGAGAGCCTTCCCCGCGTGTGACGCCTCCCGCGGGTGTGAGCCGGGCGACCGGGGAGACCCGGACGCACGTCGTCGAATCGTGCGACGCGCACAATCCTCACGAGACCGTGACGTTATGGACGGCGCGGTACCCCGGACTGTCGTAGATACTGTGCGAAGGTTTAGGGTTCGGCTGCCCGCTGCCTTGACACCCTTCGAGCGGGACCGGACCAGAAGCGACAGCGCGGTGTGCAGCAAGGCCGGGAGGGGCTTTTCCGAGCACGCACACGCTTTTGGGGGGCTTGACCTATGGATCCTGACAACCAGGGACCCGAGGAGTACGGCCATGACGGTGACGGCCCTGCGCCGCGCCAGCGCCCTCCCAGGGAATCCCTCACACCCGACTTCGCGCAGCACGCGCCGGCACTCGCCCGCACGGTGCAGCTCGTCTCCGGCGACTTCCTGCTGACCGTCAACCCCGTCGACGGCAGCGAGATAGAGGCCTGCCCGCCCACCGAACGGCCCGCCCGGCCCGTCAAGCTCACCGAGGCCGAACGCGCCGAGGCCGAGCGCGCGGCCCGCCCGCCCGTTCCGCCCGGCCCCGCGCAGCCCGCCCTGCCGCTGCTGGCCCGCCAGGACGAACGCGAGCGCCTGGTGCGCCTGCTCGCCCGCGGCCGCTCCACCCGCCTCATCGGCGCGCCCGGCTCCGGCCGCACCCGCCTGCTCGACCTCGTCGCCGAGGACTGCTCCGACCTCGCCCCCGACGGCGTCGTCCGCCTCAACGGCTTCGGACGCACCTCCGGCGACCTGCTCTACGACCTGTTCCACGCGGTGTACAGCGCCCCCCTGCACCGCCCGGACCGGGACGAGCTGCTCACCTACGTGCGGGAGATCGGCGCGGTCGTCGTCCTCGACGACCTGGAGTTCGGCGGCGCCGCGCTCGACGAGCTGCTGGAGGCCACCCCCGAGTGCGCCTTCCTGCTCGGCGCCACCCCGGACGTGCCCGCCCCCTCCGCCGGCGCCGGCGTCGAGGAGGTCCTCCTCGGCGGACTGGAGCGCGCGGCCGGCCTCGACCTGCTGGAACACGCCGTCGGCCGGACCCTCACCGAGGACGAGTCCAACTGGGCGGGCGACCTCTGGTTCGAGTCCGAGGGCCTGCCGCTGCGCTTCGTCCAGGCCGGCGCCCTGCTCCGGCAGCGCGACCGGCTGCGCGCCGGCACCGGCGCCGTCGACGAGTTCGGCGTCTTCGAGGACGCGCCCCCGGCCGAGGCCTACGACCTCGGCGACGACGTGCCGCTGCCCGCGCTCGGCGAGGCCGCCGCGCCCGCGCCGCTGCTCGCCTCCCGGCTGAGCGCCTCCGCCCGCGCCACCCTGCGGTTCGCCGTCGCCCTCGGTGGCGAGGTCCCGCACCAGGCGCATCTGCCCGCCCTGGTCGGCGACACCCACGCGGACGCCGCGCTCGGCGAACTCGCCGCCTGCGGCCTCGTCTCCCCGGTCGGCTCCCGCTACCGCCTCGCGGCCGGAGTCCCGGCCCAGCTGGAGGCCGCCGGGTACGCCGACGAGGCCGAGGCCGGCGCCCGCAGCGCCGCACAGCACTACTCCTGGTGGGCCGGGCACCCCTCGGTCACCCCGGAGCGGGTGTGCGCCGAGGCCGACGCGGTCCTCGCCGCCCTGGCCCTCCTCGGCCCGGCGACGCGGCCGCCGGCCGAGGGCGAGGAGAGCGCGGCCGTGCACCTGGCCCGCACCGCCGCCCCCGCGTTCGCCGCCGGACTGCACTGGAGCGCCTGGGAGCGGGCCCTGCGCTCCGGCGCCGAGGCCGCCCGGCTCGCCGGGGACGTCGGCGAAGAGGCCTACTTCCACCACGAGCTCGGTGTCCTCGCCCTGTGCGGGGGACAGCTCGACCGGGCCCGTGCCGAACTGGAGGCCTCCATCGGCCTGCGCGGCGCCCTCGCCGACAAGCGCGGCACCGTCGCCGGCCGCCGTGCCCTCGCCCTGGTCGCCGACCGCTCGGGCACACCCCTCGGGCTCGGCCCGACCGCGGGGGAGGAGGTGCCCGACACCCGTGACGAGGAGTCGGCGTCCCCGCCCGGCGGTGTTCCGGCGGCCTTCCCGACGCTCCAGAAGCCGCCCTCCCCGACCCTGGTCACCCACCGCAGCTCGCCCGCGCCCTCGCGGGCGGCCCGCGGCGGCCTCAGGGGCCTCGCCCGGCGCAACCTCGTGGCCGCCGGTGCCGGTGCCCTGCTCGTGGCCGTCCTCGGCACGGTGGTGACGCTCGGCGCCACCTCCGACAACGACCCGAACACGCCGTCCGACCGGGTCGGCGTCAACCCCTCCGCCAGCCAGGGCATCAACGACGGCAGCCTCGGCGCCGACCCGGCGGCGAACGACGGCGACGGCGACAACGGCGAGCCGGCCCCCCGCCCGACGGACCCGGGCCCCGACGGCACGCTCGGCACGTCGGACGACCCGACCCCGACGGACTCGCCGAGCGGTTCGCAGGACCCGAGCAAGTCCGCGTCGCCGTCGAAGCCGCCGACGTCCTCGAAGCCGCCGACGACGTCCAAGCCGCCGACGTCCAAGCCGACGACGTCCAAGCCGCCGACATCGAAGCCGCCCACGTCCGAGCCCCCGACCTCGGAGCCGCCCACCTCCGAGCCGCCGACCTCGGAGCCTCCGACGACCAGCCCGTCCACCTCCGACTCGGCCAGCGGCCCGGCGCCCAGCGCTCCCACGAGCACCTCGGCGAGCGCGCCACAGAGCAGCACCGGCACACCGAGCGGCCCGGAGAGGGTGATCTGACACCCGTCCACACGACAGGGCCGGGTCCGTTGCGCGGACCCGGCCCTGTTCGTCGTCTCAGGGGCTGTCAGAACAGCCGCAGCTTGTCGTCCTCGATGCCCCGCAGCGCGTCGTAGTCGAGGACCTGGCAGCCGATGCCGCGGTCGGTCGCCAGGACGCGGGCCTGGGGCTTGATCTCCTGGGCCGCGAAGACACCGCGTACCGGGGCGAGATGGGGATCGCGGTTCAGCAGTTCCAGATAGCGCGTGAGCTGCTCCACGCCGTCGATCTCACCGCGCCGCTTGATCTCCACCGCGACGGTCTTGCCGTCGGCGTCCCGGCACAGGATGTCGACCGGCCCGATGGCCGTCGGGTACTCGCGGCGGATCAGCGTGTAGCCGTCGCCGAGTGTCTCGATGCGGTCGGCGAGCAGCTCCTGGAGGTGCGCTTCCACGCCGTCCTTGATCAGGCCGGGATCGACGCCCAGTTCGTGAGACGAGTCGTGGAGGACGTCCTCCATCGTGATGATGAGCTTCTCGCCCGCTTTGTTGACGACGGTCCAGACGCCCTCCTCCTCGCCGGTGCCCTCCTTCAACGTGCAGGGCGGCGACATCCAGTTCAGAGGCTTGTAGGCCCGGTCGTCGGCGTGGATCGAGACGCTGCCGTCCGCCTTCACCAGGATCAGGCGCGGGGCCGAGGGAAGGTGGGCGGTGAGCCGCCCGGCGTAGTCCACGGAGCAGCGGGCAATGACGAGACGCATGGTCGGCAACGCTACTCGACGGGCACCTGTCCACGCGATTCGCCCTGGAAAACACGTGTTCGGTAATGGCCGATTGTGTGCATGGTGTGCTCAGCGGGAGTGTCTCATCTGCGCATTTTCCTGGTGCCGCCACCGTACGGTGCTTACCGTATGAACGGGAGGTCGCGAGGCGTGTACGCAGCGTGTCCGGTATCGCGAACTCCCTCTATTCGTCCGGCAACCCCTGCTCGTCGGGGGTGCGAGAGGAGAACTCATGTCGCTCGACGTCTCACCGGCCCTACTCGAACAGGCCGAGCGAGGCGAGGTCGACGAAGCGGAATTCGTCGACTGCGTCCGGACCTCCCTGCCCTTCGCGTGGGAGATGATCAGCTCACTGGTGGCCCAGCTGAAGGTGGACGGCGGCGCGTTCGCCGACAACCAGACGCCCCCGCCGGACGAGCAGGCACGCGGTCAGCTGCTGCGTGCGCTTGCGAGTGACGCGATACGCGGCGCGCTGCAACGGCACTTCGGTGTGCGCCTGGCCTTCCAGAACTGCCACCGGGTAGCCGTGTTCCCGCTTGACTCCTCGGTGGACGAGAAGCTGGACCGCTTCACCTCGGTCCGCAGTCAGGTGCTGAACCAGTCACCCGAGTTCCGGGACTGCTGACGCGGCGCCACTGCTTGCCGCTCCGTACGCGGGAGGTGCAGTTCTGTACCGGAGCGGCAAGCCCCCAGGGATCCCCCGCGCCCTCAGACGAGTTGGGGGAGCACCTCGGCGCCCAGCCGCCGCACGTTCTCCTCGGTCGCCGCCAGGTCCCCGGAGCCCTCGACGAGCAGCGCGAAGCGGGAGATGCCCGTCCGCTCGCTGGTTGCCGCCAGCCGGTCCGCGCACAGCCGCGGAGTGCCCACCGGGTGCAGCCCGCAGAGCAGTTCGGTGTACGCCAGCGGGTCGCGCATCCGGCGCGTGCGCCCGTCGACCGTGACATGCGCCTCCAGGCCCTGCTTCAGCCAGCCCGGCATCGCCTTCATCAGCGTCTCCGCCGCGTCGACCCGCCGGTCGGCGATCTGGCAGACGCCGGCCGAGACATGGGACGCGCCCAGGATCTCCTCCGGCGGCCTGCCGCAGGCCCGCGCGTGCTGCCGCCACAGCGCGACCATCTCGGCCTTCTCCTCGTCCCCCACGTGCATCCCGAGCAGCATCGACAGGCCGCGCTCGGCGGCGAGCCGCACGCTCGCCGGCGAGGTGCAGGCCACGACGACCTCGGGCCCCGCGGCCTCCGTCAGGGCCTCCGACGGCCGCGGCACCACCGGGACTTCGCGGAAGCGGAAGCGCTCCCCGTCGGCCGCCACGGACGACTCGCGCAGCCACCGCACCAGCAGCTCCAGGGACTCCGGGAACCCCTTCTCGTACGCCTCCAGACCCGCGCCGAACACCTCCAGGTCGACCCAGGGGCCGCCGCGCCCGACGCCGAGCGTGAACCGGCCGCCGCTGGTGTGGTGCAGCAGCGCGGCCTGTTCGCCGAGGGCCACGGGGTGGACGGTGGGCAGCACACTGACCGCCGTGCCGACCCGGATGCGGCGGGTGCGGCCCAGTAGTAGGGCGGCCAGGGTGACGGCCGACGGACACGTGCCGTACGGCACGAAGTGGTGCTCGGCCAGCCAGACCGTGTCGAGCCCGGCCTCCTCGGCCACCTCGGCCGAGCGGACCGCGCGGTGCAGCGCCTCTCCCTCACCCTGACCGGGGAACTGGGCTGCCAACACAAAACTTCCAACGCGCATTGCTTTCCTGCTTCCTTGGCTCCGACACGAAGCTCCCCCACACCGCATAACCGTCTGACACGTGCCGAGGACACGGCCGGGCGGAGTATTTTGCGGATTGTCTGCAGAATGGGGCGTTCCGCCAGGAGCCCGGGGGAGAGCAACCGGGGTGAGCCCGCCGCGCCCGCGAGGGACATATGGCGATTGGTTCCGTACGCG
Organism: Streptomyces sp. WAC04114; assembly: GCF_019733245.1. Lineage (NCBI taxonomy): Bacteria > Bacillati > Actinomycetota > Actinomycetes > Kitasatosporales > Streptomycetaceae > Streptomyces > Streptomyces sp. WAC04114. The sequence continues at coordinate 1,290 of NZ_JAIGQA010000052.1, read as the reverse complement.
TACCCCTGTGCGCGCCGCGTAGGCTGGACGCGGCCCGTGCTTCCTGTATAGCCCCGAGAGGTGTCCCGTGTCCCCGCGTCGCAACCGACCCAAGGGCGCCGCTGAGTCCGGCCGGAGCGTCGAGGACGACCGTCCCGGCCGCTACGGCGGCTGGCAGTCCTCGGAGAACTGGCAGGGCGAGAACTGGAGCGTGCGGCACGTGGCCGGCGCGAGCGCGCAGGGCAAGTCGTACCGCTGCCCCGGCTGCGACCAGCTGATCCCGGACGGCGTGCCGCACGTGGTGGCCTGGGCCGAGCACACGGGCGTCGACGACCGCAGACACTGGCACAAGGCCTGCTGGAACGCGCGGGACCGCCGCACCCCGGGGGTGCAGCGGTCCCGTAACGCGCCGAAGTTCTGACCCGACTCAGACGTCCCGCTTCTCCTGCAGCGCGAAGGCGCCGGCGAACGCGACGGCCGTGGCGCCGAGGATGATCCACAGCGGGTCCCAGCCGGACGGGCCGGACTGGCTCGCCGTGTTGAGGGAGTTGGCGTAGAAGACGCTCAGCTGGCTCGGGATCGAGTACTCGAACAGGGCGTCGCGCACGCCCTGCAGCGACTCCGAGAACATGAACAGCGCGATCACCAGCGGGGCCAGCACGGCGCCGATCATGATGGTGATGGCGCCGGCCGAGTGCCGGATGATCGAGCCGATGAGGAGCGAGAGCAGGCCGAGCAGCGCGATGTAGAGCGAGATGCCGACCGTGCTCTTCAGCCACTCGCCGCCCGAGGGTTCCTTGGCGCCGTTGCCTTCCAGCATGGCCACATGCAGGAACGCCACGAGGGAGGCGGCCACCAGCGTCACCACGAACGCGACCAGGAAGAACACGATGGCCTTCGCCGCCAGCACGCGTCCCCGGCTCGGGCACGCGACCATCGTGGTGCGGATCATGCCCGTGCCGTACTCCGAGGCCGTGGTCAGCACGCCGAGCGTGATGATGCACATGCTGCCGAGCAGCAGACCGAAGAAGCCGAGGGACAGCGCGTTCTCGCCGGACAGGTCCGAGGAGGAACTCGACACCACGATGCCGGTCAGCAGACCGATGCCGACGACGAGCAGGACGAACACCCCGAGCGTCCACATCGTGGAGCGCACCGACCTGATCTTCGTCCACTCGGAGGCGATGGCGTTGCCGAGGTGCGTGCGTACGACCGGGATCGGCGAGGTGTAGCCGGGGCCGCCGGGGTACGGGGCGGAACCGGGAGCCGCCTGCCAGGCGGGGGCGGCCTGCGGCATCTGGGGCTGGGGGC
>NZ_JAIGQA010000051.1:0-41891 GCF_019733245.1 Streptomyces sp. WAC04114 | reverse complement strand
GTGGAACAGGGTGCTCTCCCCCGGGCGGATCACCGCGGTCGTGGGGCCCAACGGGGCGGGGAAGAGCACCCTGTTCCACTGTCTGGCGGGGACGCTGCGGCCCGCGCGGGGGACGGTGCGGCTCGGCGGGCGGGACATCACCGCGCTGCCCGCCCACGCCCGCACCCGGCTCGGTGTCGCACGCACCTTCCAGCAACTGGCCGTCTTCCCCTCGCTGACCGTGGCCGAGAACGTCCGGGTGGGCGCCGAGCAGGGGCGGGTGACCGACCCGGGCGCCGTGGAGCGCACCCTGAGGCTGCTCGGCCTCGACGGCCCCCTGCGCGCCCTGCCGGCCGCCGGGCTGCCCACCGGGACGCTGCGCCGCGTCGAACTGGCCCGGGTCCTCGCGGGCAGCCCCCGCGTCCTCCTCCTCGACGAACCCGCCGCGGGTCTGGACACCGCCGAGGTGTCCGCCCTGGCCCGGGTCCTGAAGGCGCTGGCCGCCGAGGGCGCGGCCCTCCTGGTCGTGGAGCACGACCTGGACCTGGTGGCCGGTCTCGCCGACGTCGTGCATGTGATGACGGCCGGCAGGATCGTCGCCTCGGGCCCGCCCGGGCGCGTCCTGGACGCCCTGGAACGGGAGGCCGGCCGATGACGACCGTCGCTTTGCGCCACGCGCGCGTGCGCTACGGCCCCCTGGAGGCCCTGCACGGCATCGGCCTCACCGCCCCCGGCCCGGGCCTCACCGTGCTGCTGGGCCGCAACGGCTCCGGCCGCACCACCGCCCTGCGTGCCCTGGCCGGCACGGTGACCCTGTCGGGCGGCGCGGTGCTGTGGGACGGCGTCGACGTGACCCGCGTACCCGCCTACGAACGCGCCCGGCGCGGCATGTGCCTGGTACCGGAGCGGCGGGCCGTGTTCGGCTCGCTCACCGTGCGCGAGAACCTCGAACTCGCCGCGCGCGACGCCACCGTGGCCCTCGACGCCTACCCGCAGTTGCGGCCCCTGCTGCAGCGGCGTGCCGGCACCCTCTCCGGCGGGGAGCAACGGATGCTCGCCCTCTCCCGGGCCCTGCTCGCCCGCGCCCGCGTGGTGCTCGTCGACGAGCCCGCCCAGGGCATGTCGCCCGCGGTGGCGGCCCGCACGTACGAACTGCTGGGTGCGCTCGACGCGTGCGTGGTGGTCGCCGAGCAGCGGTTGCCGCCCGCCCTGCGGGGGCGGCCCGCGATCGTCTACGAACTGCGCCGCGGGGCCGTCGTGTTCGCCGGGGAGGCGGGTGAGCTCGACGGTTGAGCCGGGACGCCGGAACCCCGTCCGGTCGGTCGACCGGACGGGGCCCGTGTCCCGGCGAGGGGGAGCAGCGGCTCAGAACTCGAGGCGCAGGCCGGGCACGATCATGTCGGGATCCGCTCCGATGGCGGCCTTGTTGGCGGCGTAGAGGCGCTGCCAGGTGGTCCCGTGCCGGGCGGCGACGCCGCTCAGCGTGTCGCCCCGGCGGACGGTGTAGTCACCGCGGGAGGAGCCGCGGTCGGCGTGTTCCGTGGAACGCGCCGGCGCCTTCGACGGTTTCGCCGGGGCAGGCTTGGCGGAGGTGACCGGGTCGGTGGCGGGTGCGCCGCCGCTCGCCCCGGCGCGTGCCGAGCAGGTCGGCCAGGCGCCCCATCCCTGAGCGCGCTGGACCTTGGTGGCGACGGCGATCTGCTGGGACTTGCTCGCCCGGTCGGCGGTGGGCGCGTAGGCCGTGCCGCCGTAGGCGTTCCAGGTGGAGGGGGCGAACTGGAGTCCGCCGTAGTAGCCGTTGCCGGTGTTGATGTGCCAGTCGCCGCCGCTCTCGCACTGGGCGATGCGGTCCCACACTCCGCTGTCGGCCGCCGCGGCGTTTCCGGTCGCGGCCAGCAGTCCGAGGGGCGCGAGCAGTGCCGCCCCGGCGAGGACCGCGGTCGTACGAACCTGGCTCTTCCGAACGGTGGAGCGAGTGGTATCGGCACAGTCGGACATGTAGGTCCCTTTCGGAACACCCGGACTTCCCCCAAGGCGGAACGCCACTCCCGCGCCATGGGGCGCGGTGGTCGCGCTCGCCCCGTCCACCGGAGCGGTGCTGCGCCCGGTTCCTGGGAACCCGGCGGTCGGCGGACGTGTCCGAGCGGTGCTCGTTGCACACGGCGGAGGAATCTAAGGAGGCCGGCGGCTTCCATCAACCAGTCGCCCGTCCGGGCAGGCCAGTTGACCGATACCTCGGGTAACGGCGATTTCCGGACACCCACTTCATTCGCGGATTTCAGGATTTGTCGACCAACCCCCTCGATGATCTGTGACCCACTTCACCCCCTCAATACCCTTGCCACAACGGCGAGTTGACGGTGAGTGCGGGATTCCGCGCCGAGCGTGACCCTGCGCGCTGGTTGGTTCGATTCCGTTCGCCCTGGGGCGTGACTCCCGCCACAGATCACCCGTTGTCTTCTTCATGAGCCGGGACGTACCCGGACCACGGGCCGGGAGCCACCCGGCTTTGCCACGCACCGCATCCCCGAGGGAGCCACCCGTGCCGCGCATGCTCGACGTCAGCGACGAGGTACGCGCCGAGATCGGCGACGAAGAAGCCGACCGCCTGCTCGCCGGAGAGACCGCCCCGGGCAGCTACGACTGCACGTCGTGCCGCACTCCGGGCGACTCCGAGCAGGAGCGCACCAGCACCGTCCTGTTCATCGGGGACGAGACCGCCGTCCTCGCCTTCGCCCACGCCGGCTGTCTGCCCTCGCAGGTCGTGCAGGTCACCGAGGAGCAGCTGCGGGGCGCCGTGAAGTCCATCACCGGCGACACCGTCGACCTGGAGCCCGACAAGATGGTGCCCGAGCAGGCGGTGCTCGGCGTGACCAGCGGGCTCGTCCTGATCGGCGGGGAGCTGCACCCGGCCCTGGTGGTGGAGCCGACGGGGCCCATCGCCCGGCCCGGCACGACCGGGTCCGGCGACGACTTCCTGCCGCTGCTCATCGAGCAGGGCTTCATGCCCCTGACCGACCTGTCCGCCGTACCGCCGGTGCTGCACGGCTGGTCGGTGCTGCTCGCCGTGGGCCAGCTGCACGCGGTGCTCCAGCCGAGCAGCAACGGCGGCCAGCCGGTGGCCTGGTGGCAGGCGCACCAGCCGCTCCAGGTGACCGACCCCTGGCGCGCGGCCGCCAACAAGCACCAGCAGGTGCTGATGTTCGCCGCACCCGTCGGCTCGATCGGCCGCCAGCCGCGCGAGGACCTGCTGCGGGACGCGCTGGACAAGGCGGCGGCCAACGGCAAGCTGGTCGCCTCGGCGCTGCCGCTGGCCGGCACCTGAGCCCCGCGTCACCCTCGCAGCCCGTACACCTGCGAAAGCCGTACCCGGGCCGCATCCCTTGACCCGCGGGGTCGTTTGGACATACGTGCACGCATACGACGTTCCCCGCCGCCACTCCTTCTCTCCGATCCCGTCCGCGCGATCGGCTCAGGACTCCCAGGGCGGCCCATCGGCCACGCCGATCTACGACGCGCTCTACGCCGAGTACGTCAAGTCCTTCCGCGCACTGCCCGGCGATCGCACCGGCGAGGAGAAGCTGGGCTTCACCGCCTTCGGGAACACCCCACTCGGCTCGGGCTCGTACGGGGGCGCCTACGGCAGCTCGTACAGTGCCTACAGCGCGGGCGCCCAGAGCGCCCGCCATGCCGCCGGGCAGCAGCCGCAGTGGCAGCGCGTCGGCACCATCGGCTCGCACGGCACGGGGATGCACCACGTACCCGCCGGGCTGCCGCCGGGGCGGCGCGGCGGCGTCTGAGCGAGCACCGGACACGGGAAAGGGCGGCCCCGACGGGGCCGCCCTTTCCGGTGCTCTCGCGTTACTTCTTCTTGCCGCGCTTCTCGCGCACCCGCACGGAGATGTGGATCGGCGTCCCCTCGAAGCCGAACTCCTCGCGCAGGCGGCGCTCGATGAAGCGCCGGTAGCCCGCCTCGATGAAGCCGGAGGCGAACAGCACGAACCGCGGCGGCTTGGTGCCCGCCTGCGTGCCGAACAGGATGCGCGGCTGCTTGCCGCCCCGGACCGGGTGCGGGTGGGCGGCGACGAGCTCGCCGAGGAAGGCGTTCAGCCGGCCCGTCGGGACCCGGGTCTCCCAGCCCGCCAGGGCCGTCTCGATCGCCGGGACCAGCTTCTCCATGTGCCGCCCGGTGCGCGCCGAGACGTTGACCCGCGGCGCCCACGTCACCTGGCCGAGCTCGGTCTCGATCTCGCGCTCCAGGTAGTAGCGGCGCTCCTCGTCGAGGGTGTCCCACTTGTTGTAGGCCAGGACGATCGCGCGGCCCGCCTCGACGGCCATGGTGACGATCCGCTGGTCCTGCACCGAGATGGACTCGGAGCCGTCGATCAGGATGACCGCGACCTCCGCCTTCTCGACGGCGGCCGCCGTGCGCAGCGAGGCGTAGTAGTCGGCGCCCTGCTGGAGGTGGACGCGCTTGCGGATGCCGGCGGTGTCGACGAACTTCCAGGTGACGCCGCCGAGTTCGATCAGCTCGTCGACCGGGTCACGGGTGGTGCCCGCCAGCTCGTTGACGACGACGCGCTCCTCGCCCGCCACCTTGTTCAGCAGCGAGGACTTGCCGACGTTGGGTCGGCCGATCAGGGCGATGCGGCGCGGGCCGCCGATGCCGCCCCCGCCGAACGTCTCGCGCGGCGCCTCGGGGAGCACTTCGAGGACCTGGTCGAGCATGTCGCCGGTGCCTCGGCCGTGCAGCGCGGAGACCGGGTGCGGCTCCCCCAGGCCCAGCGACCACAGGTAGGAGGCGTCGGCCTCGCCGCTCGGGCCGTCCACCTTGTTGGCGCACAGCACGACCGGCTTGCCGGCCTTGCGCAGCAGCCGGACGACGGCCTCGTCGGTGTCGGTGGCGCCGACCTTGGCGTCGACGACGAAGACGACCGCGTCGGCGGCCTCGATGGCGTACTCGGCCTGGGCGGCGACGGAGGCATCGATGCCGAGGACGTCCTGCTCCCAGCCGCCGGTGTCGACGACCTTGAAGCGGCGCCCCGCCCACTCGGCCTCGTAGGTGACGCGGTCGCGGGTGACGCCGGGCTTGTCCTCGACGACGGCTTCGCGGCGTCCGATGATGCGGTTCACCAGAGTCGACTTGCCGACATTGGGGCGGCCGACGACGGCGAGCACGGGCAGCGGGCCGTGGCCCGCCGCCTCGATGGCGCCCTCGACGTCCTCGAGGTCGAAGCCCTCCTCCGCGGCGAGCTCCATGAACTCCGCGAACTCGGCGTCGCCGAGCGCCCCGTGGTCATGCTCGTGCGCGCCCTCGGACGCGTCCGAGCCGTCGGGCTGGATGTGGTCGTTCATGAAGTCCGTACCTCGTCGTTCATCGTGGTGGTCGGTGGAGTACCCGCTGTTCCGGGCCGGTCCACTACTCAGTGTCGTCTAGCGCCCGGTGAGGCGCCTGGCGTTTTCCAGGTGGGCCGCGAGCTGCTTCTGGATGCGCCCGGTCGCCTCGTCCAGCGCCTTGCGCGTCCGGCGGCCGCTGCCGTCGCCCGCCTCGAAGGGCTCTCCGAAGACGACGTCGACGCGGGAGCGCAGCGGAGGCAGCGCCTTTATCAACCGTCCGGGCTTGTCGGAACTTCCCAGCACGGCCACCGGGACGATCGGAGCGCCGCTGCGCACCGCGAAGTACGCGAGCCCGGCGCGCAGCGAAGCGAAGTCACCCTCGCCCCGGGTGCCCTCCGGGAAGATGCCGAGCACGCCGCCGTCGGCCAGGACGCCGAGCGCCTGGGTGATCGCCGTGCGGTCGGTGGTGTCGCGGTCGACCTTGACCTGCCCGATGCCGAGCAGGAAGGGGTCCAGCGGTCCGATGAACGCTTCCTTCTTGATCAGGAAGTGGGTCGGCCGGGGCGCCACACCCATGACCATCGGACCGTCGATGTTGTGGGAGTGGTTGACCGCGAAGATCACCGGGCCGCTCGCGGGCACCCGCCAGGCGCCGAGCACGCGCGGCTTCCACAGCCCGTACATCAGGCCGACGCCGATGCGCCGCCCGACCTCGGCACCCCGCGCCGAAGGCAGCTCGGTCACTTTCCGGCCCGCTTCTCCTCGACGAGGGTGACGACGCACTCGATGACCTGGGCCAGCGTGAGCTCGGTGGTGTCCACCTCGACGGCGTCGTCCGCCTTGGCGAGCGGGGAGGCCTTGCGGCTGGAGTCGGCGGCGTCCCGCTTGATCAGGGCCTCACGGGTGGAGTGGACGTCGGAGCCCTTCAGCTCGCCGCTGCGGCGGGCGGCACGCGCCTCCGGGGAGGCGGTGAGGAAGATCTTGAGGTCGGCGTCCGGCAGCACGGTCGTACCGATGTCCCGGCCCTCGACGACGATGCCCAGCTTCGCGGAGGAGGCGATCGAGCGCTGCAGCTCGGTGATCCGGGTGCGCACCTCGGGCACCGCGCTGACCGCGCTGACCTTGGAGGAGACCTCCTGGGTGCGGATCGGACCGGCGACGTCCACGCCGTCGACCGTGATGGTCGGGCCCTGCGGGTCGGTGCCCGAGACGATCTCGGGCTTGCCCGCGGCGGCGGCGATGGCGGACGGGTCGTCTATGTCGATGCCGTTGCTCACCATCCACCAGGTGATCGCCCGGTACTGGGCGCCGGTGTCCAGGTAGCTCAGCCCCAGCTGGGCCGCCACGGCCTTCGAGGTGCTCGACTTGCCGGTGCCGGCGGGGCCGTCGATGGCGACAATCACTGGCGTGGCGCTTTCCACAGTGGGGACCTTCCTGGACCGGGCTCGGCGGGGGTGAGGGCGCGAGTGCCCCGCACAAGGTTACTGGGTTCGCGTCACTCGTCCGGCCGCGCGTCGGCCGGCCCCCTGTGGCCCGCCCTACTGCCGGAGCGCCCAGCCCCTCTCCCGCAGCGCGGCGCTCAGGACCGGGGCCGCCTTCGGCTCCACCATCAGCTGCACCAGACCGGCCTGCTGGCCCGTCGCGTGCTCGATCCGTACGTCCTCGATGTTGACGCCGGCCAGGCCCGCGTCGGCGAAGATCCGGGCCAGCTGTCCGGGCTGGTCGTCGATGAGCACGGCCACGACCTCGTAGGCCCGGGGCGCGGACCCGTGCTTGCCGGGGACGCGGACCTGCCCGGCGTTGCCGCGCCGCAGCACGTCCTCGATCCCGCCGGCGCCCTCGCGGCGCTTGTGGTCGTCGGAGGACTGCAGGGCGCGCAGGGCCCGCACGGTCTCCTCCAGGTCGGCGGCGACGTCCGTGAGCAGGTCGGCGACCGGCCCGGGGTTCGCGGAGAGGATGTCGATCCACATCCGCGGGTCGGAGGCCGCGATCCGCGTCACGTCCCGGATGCCCTGGCCGCACAGCCGTACGGCGGACTCCTCGGCGTTCTCCAGCCGCGCAGCGACCAGGCTGGAGACCAGGTGGGGCATGTGGGAGACGAGGGCGACGGCACGGTCGTGGGCGTCGGCGTCCATGACCACCGGCACGGCCCGGCAGTGTGAGACCAGCTCCAGGGCGAGGTTCAGCACCTCGGTGTCGGTGTCCCGGGTCGGGGTCAGCACCCAGGGGCGGCCCTCGAAGAGGTCGCCGGTCGCGGCCAGCGGGCCGGACTTCTCCCGGCCGGACATGGGGTGCGAGCCGATGTACGCGGACAGGTCGAGGCCGCGTGCCTCCAGCTCGCGGCGTGGCCCGCCCTTCACGCTGGCGACGTCGAGGTAGCCGCGTCCCGCACCGCGGCTGATGGCGTCGGCGAGCACGTCCGCCACGTGCGCGGGCGGGGCGGCGACGATCACGAGGTCGACGGGCCCGTCCGGCACCTCGTCCGTGCCGGCGCCGAGGGCGGCCGCCGTACGAGCTTGCTCCGGGTCCGGGTCGGCGAGGTGCACGGTGACGCCCCGCTGGGACAGGGCCAGGGCGGCGGACGTCCCGATCAGGCCGGTGCCGATGACGAGTGCGGTCCTCACTGGGCGATGTCCTTGCGCAGGGCGGCGGCGGCGCCGAGGTAGACGTGGGCGATGTCGGCGCGGGGCCGGTCGGACTCGATGTGTGCGAGGACCCGGACGACGCGCGGCATGGCGCCTTCGATGTCCAGCTCCTGGGCGCAGATCAGCGGCACGTCGACGATGCCCAGCTTGCGGGCGGCGGCGGCCGGGAAGTCGCTGTGCAGGTCGGGCGTGGCCGTGAACCAGATGCTGATCAGGTCGTCGGCGGCGAGATCGTTGCGCTCCAGGATCTCCGTGAGCAGGGCTCCGACCTGCTCGTCCATGTGCCCGGCCTCGTCCCGTTCGAGTTGGACGGCGCCCCGGACCGCTCGTACCGCCACAGCGATGCTCCTTGCTGACGTGCGTGTCGCTCTACGTCCGACCAGCCTAGTCAGCCCGGGCCGCCCGGGTGCGCGGCGCCCGCCCGGTGAGACGCCGGGATCATCACCTTTGGGTAAGTTCAGTGCCAAGATGATGCACATTCCGATTTACCCCTCTTCGGCACTTTCGGAGTGACGACATGACCTACGAGACCACGCGCCGCACGGTTCTCCTCGCGACGGGGGCGACCGGCGCGACGGCGCTCGCCGCGGCCTGCGGCGGGGGCGGCGGCGACGACAGCGGCTCCACGTCGACACAGTCCCCCACCGGCGAGGGCGCGACGAGCGGCCCCGCCGGCCAGGTCCTGGCCGACATCGACGAGATCCCGGTGGGCGGCGGCAAGATCTTCAAGGACGAGAAGATCGTGGTGACCCAGCCGGAACAGGGTCAGCTCAAAGCCTTCTCGGCGATCTGCACCCACCAGCACTGCCTGCTGTCCACCGTCTCCGACGGCACGATCAACTGCCCCTGCCACGGCAGCAAGTTCAAGATCGCCGACGGCGCGGTGGCCCACGGTCCGGCGACCCAGCCGCTGCCCGCCGAGCAGATCACCGTGGAGGGGAACTCGATCCGCATGACCTGAGGGCCCGCGCCCGCCCGCGGGCCGTCACGCGTCCCACAGCGCCCCGAGGGTGAGCAGGTCGGTCCGGTACTCGACGCGGTCGGCCCACTCTGTGGGCCAGGCCTCCGCGCCCAGGTAGGCGCCGGCGAAGGCGCCCGTCAGGCAGGCGATCGAGTCCGAGTCGCCGCTGGTGCAGGCGGCGCGGCGCAGGGCCGTCACCGGCTCGTCGACGAAGAGCAGGAAACACAGCAGCCCGGTCGCCAGGGCCTCCTCGGCGATCCAGCCCTCACCGGTGGCCAGACAGGGGTCGGTCTCCGGCGAGACGGTGCGCACGGCGCGCTGGAGCCGTTCGAGGACCTCCAGGCACTCGTCCCAGCCGCGCGCGATGAACTGCCCGGGGCCGGGGTCGCCGGCCCGCCGCCACAGGTCGCCGAGCCAGCGCTCGTGGTAGCGGCCGCGGTTCTCCAGGGCGTACGAGCGGAGCAGGCCGATCAGCCCGGTCGGTTCCGCGCCCTGCGCGAGCAGGCGTACGGCGTGCGCGGTGAGGTCGGAGGCGGCGAGCGCGGTGGGGTGCCCGTGGGTGAGGGCGGACTGCAACTGGGCGGCGCCGGCGCGCTGTTCGTCGCTCAGACCGGAGACCAGGCCCAGCGGCGCGACGCGCATGTTGGCGCCGCAGCCCTTGGAGTCGATCTGACTGGCGTCCTGCCAGGGGCGGGCTTCGTCCTTCAGCAGGTAGCAGGCCTTCATGCAGGTGCGGCCCGGAGCCCGGTTGTTCTCAGGGGACTGGTACCAGTTCACGAACTCCTCACGCAGGGGCCGCACCAGCCGCAACGGGGCGAGCACCCCGCGGTCCATGGCCGTCCGCACCGCGTGGCCCAGCGCCAGCGTCATCTGGGTGTCGTCCGAGACGACGGCGCGCTTCGGCAGTTCCATCTGCCGCCAGGGCCCGCACTTCGCGAGGATCGAGGGGACGTCGTCGAACTCGGTCGGATACCCCAGCGCATCCCCGAGGGCCAGGCCCGTGAGCGCTCCGGTGGCGGCTTGCTTGTGGACGAGGGTGGTCATGCGGGGCGTCCTTCCCGGGCGGGCCGGAGGAGAGGCGGGTGGAGGGCGGTGGCGGTGCCCGCGCGGTACAGCGCGGCGGGTTTGCCGCGGCCGCCGGTCAGTCGCGCGGCGCCCGGGACGGGTGCGACGAAGCCCGGCGTGGCGAGCACCTTGCGCCGGAAGTTGGGCCGGTCGAGCGCAGTGCCCCACACGGTCTCGTAGACCTGCTGGAGCTCGCCGAGGGTGAACTCGGGCGGGCAGAAGGCGGTGGCGAGGCAGGTGTACTCGAGCCTGGCGCCCACGCGGTCGTGGGCGTCGGCCAGGATGCGGTCGTGGTCGAAGGCGAGCGGCCCCGCCGTGCCGTACGGCACCCAGCGGGCCTGCGCCGCGTCGCTGCCGCCGTGCGCCTCGGGGGCGTCGGGCAGCAGCGCCGCGAAGGCGACCGAGACGACCCGCATCCGGGGGTCGCGGCCGGGCTCGCTGTAGGTCCGCAGCTGCTCCAGATGCAGCCCCGAGACGTCGGACAGGCCGGTCTCCTCGGCGAGTTCACGCCGGGCGGCCGTCTCCGCCGACTCGTCCGGCTGCAGGAATCCGCCGGGCAGCGCCCAATGCCCGGCGTACGGCTCCTGCCCGCGCTCGACGAGCAGCACGTGCAGCGCGGCGTCCCGGAGGGTGAACACCGCCAGGTCGACGGTGACGGCGAAGGGCTCGTGGGCGTACTTGTCGTAGCCGTTCATAGCGAACATGAACACCCCCTTTAATAGTCAGCACGACTATAAAAGGGGGTGCCGGTCGCTCACAAGGTCTAGAGGTCGACCTCCTGCATCAGCATGCCGACCTCCGTGTTGGACAGCCGCCGCAGCCAGCCCGACTTCTGGTCGCCCAGGGTGATCGGCCCGAAGGAGACCCGGACCAGCTTGTCGACCGGGAAGCCGGCCTCCGCGAGCATCCGGCGCACGATGTGCTTGCGGCCCTCGTGGAGGGTGACCTCGACGAGGTAGTTCTTGCCGGTCTGCTGGACGACCCGGAAGTGGTCCGCGCGGGCGTAGCCGTCCTCCAGCTGGATGCCGTCCTTGAGCTGCTTGCCCAGGTCACGCGGGATGGGCCCGACGATGTGCGCGAGGTAGGTCTTCTTCACGCCGTACTTCGGGTGGGTCAGCCGGTGGGCCAGCTCGCCGTGGTTGGTGAGCAGGATGACGCCCTCGGTCTCGGTGTCGAGCCGGCCGACGTGGAAGAGCCGGGTCTCGCGGTTGGTGACGTAGTCACCGAGGCACTGCCGGCCCTCCGGGTCCTCCATGGTGGACACGACACCGGCGGGCTTGTTGAGCGAGAAGAACTGGTAGCTCTGCGTGGCGACGGTCAGGCCGTCGACCTTGATCTCGTCCTTCTCCGGGTCGACGCGCCGCCCCTGCTCCAGGACGATCTCGCCGTTGATCTCGACCCGGGCCTGCTCGATCAGCTCCTCGCAGGAGCGCCGGGAGCCGAAGCCCGCGCGGGCGAGGACCTTCTGCAGGCGCTCGCCCTCCTGCTCGGCGCCGGGGAAGGTCTTGGGAAGCTTGACCTCCTTCTTCCCGGCGTAGCGGTCGCGGTTGCGCTCCTCGACCTGCGCCTCGTACTCACGCGGGCGGGCCGGGGTCGTACGTCCCTGCCTCTGGGGCTGCTTGGGCCCGCCCTTGGCGCCGCCGCGCGCGGCACCGCCACGTCCGGCCTTGGGGCCGTCCTTCGTCGCCCCGGGGCCCACGTCGTAGCGCCGCTCCTCCGGGCGCGGCTTCTTCGGACGGCCGCTGCCCTGCTTGTCGTCGCGGTTGTTGCCGGCGCCGCGGAAGTTGCCGCGACCACCACCACTCCCGCCGCGGCCGCCGCTGTTGCCACCACGGCTCCCGCCGTTGTTTCCGCTGCTGTTCCTGCCGCTGCTGCTTCGCATCAAAGTTCCGTCTGGTCGTCTTCGTCGTGGGTCCCCGGGCTCCCCGGGCTGCCCGGCACGTCGTCGTCAGGCGCGTCCGGGTCGAACGACGGTACGCCTTCCTGGGTCTCGGCCTCGATCGCCTCCGCCTCCGGGAGGAAGGGCGCGAGCTCCGGGAGCTCGTCCAGACCGCGCAGGCCCATCCGCTCCAGGAAGTAGTTCGTCGTCCTGTACAGGATCGCACCTGTTTCGGGTTCCGTGCCCGCCTCCTCTATCAGACCGCGCTGGAGGAGGGTGCGCATGACACCGTCGCAGTTGACTCCGCGCACGGCCGAGACCCGGCTGCGGCTGACCGGCTGCCGGTAGGCGACGACGGCCAGGGTCTCGAGGGCGGCCTGGGTGAGGCGGGCCTGCTGGCCGTCCAGGACGAACCGCTCGACGGCCGGTGCGTAGGCGGCCCGCGTGTAGAAGCGCCAGCCGTTCGCGACGTATCGCAGCTCGAAACCGCGGCCCTGGACGGTGTACTCGTCGGCCAGCTCGCGCAGGGCGTCGGCGATCTGCCGCCTCGGCCGCTCCAGTATCTTCGCCAGGTGCTCCTCGGTCGCGGGCTCGTCCACGACCATGAGGACGGCTTCCAGGGCCGGTTTCAGATCGAGACCGGCGACACCGGGCGCTCCGGCCGGCAGGTCGGTCGCTCGCTCACTCACGCCTTCTTCTCCTCCTTCGGCGGCTCGGGCGGCCGGTCGAACTCGTCGGTGACCGTCGGGGTCTCGTCCCCGTCCCCGCCGGTCCATCGCACGAGCAGGTCCCCGAGCGCGGTCTCCTGCTCCAGCGCGACGGCCTTCTCCCGGTACAGCTCCAGCAGGGCGAGGAACCTCGCGACGACGGTCAGGGTGTCGTCCGTGTCCGCCACGAGGGCCTGGAAACTGGCCTCACCGAGCTCCCTGAGCCGGGCCACGACGAGCTGCGCCTGCTCCTGCACGCTGACCAGCGGGGCGTGGATGTGGTCCACGTAGACCTGCGGCTTGGGCCGCGGCTGCATCGCCTTCACGGCGAGCTTGGCGAATCCTTCCGCCCCGATGCTGATGACGACGTCGGGCAGCAGCTCGGCATGGTGCGCTTCGAGGCCGACGGTACGGGGGTAGCGCCGGGCCTCGTCCTCGAGCCGCCCGCTGAAGATGTCGGCGATCTGCTTGTACGCGCGGTACTGCAGCAACCGGGCGAACAGCAGGTCCCGCGCCTCGAGCAGGGCGAGATCGCCCTCGTCCTCCACCTCGGCGGCGGGCAGCAGCCGCGCGGCCTTCAGATCGAGCAGGGTGGCGGCGACGACCAGGAACTCGGTCGTCTCGTCCAGGTCCCAGTCCGGCCCCATCGCCCGGATGTGGGCCATGAACTCGTCGGTCACCTTCGACAGCGCGACCTCGGTGACGTCCATCTTGTGCCGCGAGATCAACTGCAACAGCAGATCGAAGGGCCCCTCGAAGTTGGCGAGCCGGACCTTGAAGACCCCGTCATCGGCCGCCGCGTCGACGTCCCCGGCAGGGGCCGGGGAGCCCGGGGCGAACACGGAAGCCTCCTCGGGCACGCACACCGCATCGGCGACCCGCGCCTCGGCACCGGTCCCGCTCGCCTCACCCACGACCACTGTCCGGGCCGCCCCTGCGGGCCGCGCGACGGGCACGGCCAGGTCCACAGGCAGCAGCGCGGGCCCGGCCGCGGGGTCCGTGACTTTTTTCAGGGATCCGGCCCGCCCAGTCCCGGCCCCGGCGTCGCGGGACGAGGAACCCGGCTCGGCCACCGTGGCGGCGGTCGCCTCACGCGGGACGCCCTCGCTCTCGGACGCCGGTCCGTTCGGGACCGTCTCCGCCCGCAGCTCAGCCGGCGCAGCCATCCCGTCGCCGTCCGCCGAGAGCCCGGGCGACTCGGCCGGGGATCGCGTCGGCGAAACCGCCTGCCCGGCGCTGCGCGGCGAAGAACTCGGCTCAGCCACCGGGGCAGCGAGCCCCGCAGGCGCGGCACCCCCGCCCGCGGACGCCGGTCCGTTCGGGACCGTCTCCGCCCGCAGCTCAGCCGGCGCGGCCATCCCGTCGCCGTCCGCCGAGAGCCCGGGCGACTCGGCCGGGGATCGCGTCGGTGAAACCGCCTGCCCGGCGCTGCGCGGCGAGGAACTCGGCTCGGCCGCCGGGGCGGCGAGCCCCTCTCGCGCGACGCCCTCGCTCTCGGGTGACGGTCCGGTCGGGACGGTCTCCGCCCGCAGCTCGACCGGTGGAGCCGTGGGGCCGGCCTCCTCCTGTGAAGGGGGCGGTCCGACCTCCTGAGGCGCGGTCTCGTGCGTCTCGGCCTCTGGCCGCTCAGCCGGCGGAGCCGTCCGCGGAGCCCCCGGCCCCCTCCCCAGCGCGCGCCGGCGGCCGGCCGGGCCGCCGGGGGGAGGTGGGGAAGCGTTCGAGGTCATGGCCCCCGCAGGCTACCGCTACCGCCCGCGCAGTCGTCGTACGAGGATGCTGGCGTCTCCGCGGGTCTCCAGGTCGGCGAGGACCACCGCGACCGCCTCGCGGACGATGCGTCCGCGGTCCACGGCCAGGCCGTGCTCACCCCGGAGCACCAGACGGGCGTGCTCGAGGTCCATGAGCTCCTCGGCCGACACGTACACCGTGATCTTCTCGTCGTGCCGCTCACGGCCGCTGGGACGGCGCGAGGGACTCCGGCCGCGCTTGCGGGGCGCGGCCCCCGCGGCGCCGGTGGCAGAACCTTCCTGCGCCGTCTGCTGACGGGCGGAGCCGGAGCGCTCGGCGGCCGCGGAACGGCTGTGCGCCTCCCCGGCCTCGCCCTGCTCCGCGTCCGCCGCGACATGCTCCGGACCGTCACCGTCGCCGCCCTGCGCGGGCACCGACTGCGGCGCGTCCTCCGCCGCGGCCGCCGCGTCGCCCTCCCCCGCCGGAGCGGGCACCCGGGCGTCACCGTTGGCCTGACGCCTGGGCTGGGACGACTGAAGCGCCATCCCCCCTGTCGTACGGAAGAGTTCGTCGGCCCCCGGCAGACTCACTCGGCGTGACACCGGGCGAGCACCTCCCTGGCGAGCTGGCGATAGGCGGCGGCACCGACGGAGTTGGAGGCGTACGTGGTGATCGGCTCACCGGCGACCGTGGTCTCCGGGAAGCGGACCGTGCGCCCGATGACCGTGTGGTAGACGTGGTCGTCGAACGCCTCGACCACCCGCGCGAGCACCTCACGGCTGTGCACCGTGCGCGAGTCGTACATCGTGGCGAGGATGCCGTCGAGCTCCAGCTCCGGGTTGAGCCGTTCCTGGACCTTCTCGATGGTCTCCGTCAGCAGGGCCACACCACGCAGCGCGAAGAACTCGCACTCCAGAGGCACTATCACCTTGTGCGCGGCCGTCAGGGCGTTCACCGTGAGCAGGCCGAGCGAGGGCTGACAGTCGATGACGATGAAGTCGTAGTCGGGCAGCAGCGGCTTCAGGGCGCGCTGCAGCGTCGACTCGCGGGCGACCTCGGAGACGAGCTGGACCTCGGCCGCCGACAGGTCGATGTTGCTGGGCAGCAGGTCCATGTTGGGGACCGCCGTCTTCAGCAGCACCTCGTCGGCCGCCATCCCCCGCTCCATGAGCAGGTTGTAGACGGTGAGGTCGAGCTCCATCGGGTTGACGCCGAGTCCGACCGACAGCGCGCCCTGCGGGTCGAAGTCCACGAGCAGGACCCGGCGTCCGTACTCCGCGAGCGCGGCACCCAGGTTGATGGTCGACGTGGTCTTGCCGACGCCGCCCTTCTGGTTGCACATAGCGATGATCTTCGCGGGTCCGTGCTCGGGCAGCGGGCCCGGGATCGGGAAGTACGGCAGCGGGCGCCCGGTCGGGCCGACGCGCTCGCGGCGCTGTCTGGCCGCGTCGGGCGCGAGGGTGGCCGCGTACTCGGGATCGGGCTCGTACTCCGCGTCGGGGTCGTAGAAGTGCCCCTCGGGCAGTTCGTCGTAGTCGGCGAAGTGGTTGTGGGGCGCGCCACTTCCGTCGCCGGCCATGGCGTTCACGTGATGGCCATCCATCTTCTGGTGTGCTGTGTGAGTCGCCTGCTGACTCTGGTGGGCTGCGAAGGTGCGCACAGCGACGGAGCCGACGGCCGCGTACCCCGCGGGCTCCTGGTCCCGTGCAGGCATTCCTGGTTGGCCACCCCCGGGAGTAAATGTCGACTCATTCACAAGTCGTCTTACCTCCTTGGTGACCAGGAAACTTCTAGACAGGTCAGCGTGGCACCATGCCGACAGCTGGCGACTCTATGGCGTGTCGGGCGTCCGCAGCAACACAATCCGCCGGACCCGGCCCGATGTGTCGGCAATGAAACATCCCGCTGTCAAGGGCGTACGGCCGTCGCACGGCAGGTTTCACCGGTGTGCGAATCGGTTGAAGGGTTACGTTCGAGGCGAGTTGCGCGAGAATCGCGAAGTGACCATACACACATCCGGCCGGACCTTGTCGGGCAAGGTCCGGCCGGATGCGCGGCGTTGACGAGCTGGGTTGACGTATCGCCTTTGCCTGTTGGTCACTTAGCCGACTTTCCGGCTGGAGGGGCTCAGCCGAGCAGCGAGGTCAGCTCCACGTGCTCCACGCCGTGCGCCTCGGCGACCTCGCGGTAAACGACCTTGCCGTCATGCGTGTTGAGACCCTTGGCCAGCGCCGGGTCACGGCGCAGCGCGTCCGCCCAGCCGTGATTGGCCAGCTCGACGATGTACGGCAGCGTCGCGTTGGTCAGCGCGTAGGTGGAGGTGTTCGGCACCGCGCCGGGCATGTTGGCGACGCAGTAGAAGACCGAGTTGTGCACCGGGAAGGTCGGCTCGGCGTGGGTGGTCGGACGGGAGTCCTCGAAGCAGCCGCCCTGGTCGATCGCGATGTCGACAAGGACACTTCCGGGCTTCATCCGCGAGACGAGCTCGTTGGTGACCAGCTTCGGGGCCTTGGCGCCCGGGATCAGCACGGCGCCGATGACGAGGTCGGCCTCCAGACAGGCCTTCTCCAGCTCGAAGGCGTTGGAGACGACGGTCTGGATCTTCGTGCCGAAGATCTTGTCCGCCTCGCGGAGCTTGTTGATGTCCTTGTCGAGCAGGGTCACGTGGAAGCCCATGCCGATGGCGATCTGCGCGGCGTTCCAGCCGGAGACACCGCCGCCGATCACGACGGCGCGGCCGGCCAGCACGCCGGGGACACCGCCGGGCAGCACACCGCGGCCACCGTTGGCGCGCATCAGGTGGTAGGCGCCGACCTGCGGGGCGAGCCGGCCCGCGACCTCGGACATCGGGGCGAGCAGCGGCAGCGCGCGGCTGGGCAGCTCGACGGTCTCGTAGGCGATGGCGGTGGTGCCGGACTCCAGGAGGGCGTCCGTGCACTCCTTGGAGGCGGCCAGGTGCAGGTAGGTGAAGAGCGTCTGGTCCTTGCGGAGGCGGTGGTACTCCTCGGCGACGGGCTCCTTGACCTTCAGCAGCAGGTCGGCGGCGGCCCACACCTCGTCGGCGGTGTCCAGGATCTGCGCACCGGCGGCGACGTACTCGGTGTCGGGGATCGAGGAGCCGACGCCGGCGCCACGCTCGATGACGACCTGGTGGCCGTGGCGCACCAGCTCGTGCACGCCGGCGGGGGTGATGGCCACCCGGAACTCGTTGTTCTTGACCTCGCGGGGGATGCCGACCTTCACGTCGATCACGGTCCTTGGCTCAGAGGGTATGAGGGGGGTCTTACTAAGACATACCCGGGCACGCACGGGCACACCGGGAGAGACCGCAGGAGAACGTGCGGCAGAGCCAGTCTAATGAAGGTGTTCTCGCTGTCTAGCCTTTCATTGCATCAATCTTCGACTGATGCGGTACGGATTTCGCAGGCGTCAGGGTCATTTTGAAGGTTTGACTCGCCGAGAATCCGCTCGGCGGCGCCCCGGTGCAGCGCCGCCGAGGCCGGGTCACCGAGGTGTTCGAGGGTGTCGGCGACCCGCAGATGCAGGGCGGCCTGCAACCGTGGATCCTCCGCGCGCCGGGCCCATTCCACGGCCTCCCGGCAGGTGCGCAGCGACTCCTCCGGGCGGCCCGCGTACTCCTGGACCCGCCCCAGCTCGCTCAGGGCCCGCGCCTGGGCGGCCACGTCGCCGTTCTTGCGGTGTCCGGCGATCGCCGCGCGCCAGTTCCGCACGGCCTCGCCGTAGCGGCCGGCGAAGGTGTGGGCCGCGGCGATCCGCCCGTAGAGCCGCGCGGCCTCCGCGCGCTCGTCCCGGGCGAGCCGCTCGACCAGGGCGCGGCCGAACCAGTCGGCGGCCCGGTCGAAGTCGTCGAGGTCCTGGTACGCGCCGCCTACGGATTCCATCGCGCGGCCGGTCGCGTACGGGTCGTTCACCTCACGCCCGGCGTCCAGCGCGGCCCGGTAGCGCGTCAGCGCGTCGGCCGTACGGCCGGTGCGGGCGTCGAGGTCGCCGAGGTTCAGCAGGGCGGCGGCGCGCTCGCGGGGGAGGTTCCGGCGCTCGGCGACGCCGAGGACCATGCGGTGGATGTCGTAGAGGTCGGGCGCGGCGGCCTGGGTGCCGATGTGGGCCGCCATCGCCCGGACGAGCTGGGACATGAGCCGTCGTGCCAGGGTGTCGAGCTCGCCGTCGGCGACCGCCAGCCGGGCCGAGGCGAGCAGGGCGGGCCGGGTCAGGCGCAGCCAGTCCGCGGCGGCCCGCGGGGTGGGGAAGCGCAGGGCGCGCGGCATGTCGAGGAGCTTCTGGCGGGCCTGGGGGCTGTCGGTCTCGGTGATGGCCCGGCAGGCCTGGAGCAGCCGTACGGTGCGCTCCAGCATGCGGGCGCGGGCCAGCTGGAGCTCGGCGGGGCGCTCGTGGTGCTCGGCGAGGATCCGCAGGTGCGGGTGCAGGCAGCCGGGCACCCGGTACTGCGGAAGCGGGGAGTCCACCCGGTGCAGGAAGCCCAGGTCGACGAAGTCGTCGAGGAGGGTGCGGGCGCTGCCGACCGAGGAGCCGACGAGCGCGGAGGCGGTCTGCGGGTCCACCAGCCCGGCCGGGGCGAGGGCGAGCAGGCGCAGCATCCGGGCCGCGGTCGCGGGCAGGGCGGCGTGGGCGAGCCGGAAGACCCGGGTCAGGGCGCTGCCCTCGGTGTCCTCGGCCCGCAGCTGCTTGGCGAGGTCGGAGACGGCGGCCTTGGGGCGGGCCGCGAGCCAGCCGCCCGCCAGCATCAGCGCGGCGGGCTGCCCCTGGCACTCCTCGGCGAGGCCCTCGGCGGCCCGGGGGTCGACGGTGATGCGGACCGAGCCGGTGTGGCGGGCCAGCAGCTCCACCCCGGACTTGGCGTCCAGGCCGCCCAGGGTGCAGGGGCGGACGTCCAGGATGCCGGTCAGCGGGCCTTCGGAGACCGCGACGACGAGGCAGTCCGGAGTGTCGGGCAGCAGGGCGTCGACCTGTTCGGCGTCGGCCGCGTCGTCCAGCAGGAGCAGGACCCGGCGGTCGGCCAGGGCGGTGCGCAGGGTGTCGGTGAGGTCGTCCTCGCAGGCCCCGGCCGGCGCCTGCTCGTCCAGGGCGGTGAGGAGATCCCGGGCGGCGCGTCCGACGGGGACGGGGGTGCCGTCGGGTTCGGAGAGGCTTGCGCGCAGTACCCCGTCGGGGTAACGGTCCGCTACCTGCCGGACGAGTTCCTCGGCGAGTGCGGTGCGGCCCGATCCGGGTCGGCCGGCGATGAGCAGCACGCGTGCGCGGGGTGCTTTGCGGCCGGCCAGGGTGTCCAGTCCGGCGCGCTCGATGTCGGCGCGCAGTTCCTTCAACTCCCTTGTGCGGCCCAGGAACTCGATGTCCCCGGCAGCGCGCCCGGCCGGCCGCACGTCGCCTGTCTCCACGACCTGATCCGTCACGGGCCACACTCCCGTCCCACCGCACACGCGAGCCCGCCGGGACTCCGGTTCGGGCGTGCCACAGAGCCTAGTTCACGCTCTGCAACGTCCCGGGTGGAGCACGACGGGCGGGACGACCACTTCCCCCGATCGGATCAGCAGATCGTAGGACCGACGGGTGCGGGCGCGCCGGAAGGGGCGCGGGGCTGTGCCTGACATGCGGCTCCGCCGCGCGGGCGCGACCAGCCACGACGGTGCCGCACCCCACCGACAACACGCGCGCCCCCTCGCGGAGCGCTACGCCTCGAAAGGACGCGCCGGCCACGGCGCCTGGGCGGGACGCAGCGCGTCCAGACCGTCGCCGTCGCGCGCAGCGACCAGGGAGAGCACGCCCACGACGAGGCAGTTGTTGTGGAGCTCGCCCGCCAGCACGCCCCTCACCAGGTCCTCGACCGGAACCCGGTCGAGTTCCATGTCGGCCTCTTCCTCCTCGACCGCGAAGCGCTCGCCCTCGGCCTCGGACAGTTCGCGCGCGAGGAAGATCCGGACGGCCTCGTCGCACCCGCCGGGCGTGGTGTAGACGTCGGTCAGCACCCGCCAGTCCTCGGCCTTGACGTGCGCCTCCTCGTACAGCTCGCGCTGCGCGGCATGCAGCGGGTTCTCGCCGGGGACGTCGAGCAGTCCGGCCGGGATCTCCCACAGCTTGTGACGCACGGGGTGGCGGTACTGGCGCAGCACCAGCACACGGTCGGCCTCGTCGAGGGCGAGGACGGCCACGGAGCCGGGGTGGACCTGGTAGTCACGCCCGACCACGGTGCCGTCGGGCATGACCACGTCGTCGGTGCGGACGGAGGTCTTGTTGCCCGTGAAGGGGGTCGCCGTCGCCCGGATCTCCCACTCCTCCGGGGTGTCCTTGATCGTCATGCCTGTCCTTCCACGTGCCGTGCGACCTGCCGAAACGAAACCGGGGTGCACACCCTTTGAAGGGATGCACCCCGGCCACCGTACAACTGGTGTGTTACTTAGAAGTCTTCCGCTCGACCGAGGCCTTGACGAGACCGGCGAACAGCGGGTGCGGACGCGTCGGCCGGGAGCGCAGCTCCGGGTGGGCCTGCGTGGCGACCAGGTACGGGTGGACGTCGCGCGGGTACTCGACGTACTCGACGAGCTTGCCGTCCGGAGAGGTGCCGGAGAACTGGATGCCCGCCTTCTTCTCCAGCTCGGCCCGGTAGGCGTTGTTCACCTCGTAGCGGTGCCGGTGGCGCTCCTCGACGTACTCCTTGCCGTCGTACACCTCGCGCACGATCGAGCCCTCGGCCAGCTTCGCCGGGTACATGCCGAGCCGCATGGTGCCGCCCATGTCACCCTCACCGGCGACGATGTCGAGCTGCTCGGCCATGGTGGAGATGACGGGGTGGCCGGTGGCCGGGTCGAACTCGGTGGAGTTGGCGTCGGTGATGTCGGCCAGGTTGCGCGCGGCCTCGATCACGATGCACTGCAGGCCGAGGCAGAGGCCGAGCAGCGGGATCTTGTTCTCGCGGGCGTACTTGATCGCGCCGACCTTGCCGAGCACACCGCGGTCGCCGAAGCCGCCGGGGATACAGATGCCGTCGACGTCGCCGAGCTGCTGGGCCGCGCCCGCCGGGGTCTTGCAGTCGTCGGAGGTGACCCACTTGATCTTGACGCGGGCCCGGTTGGCGAAACCGCCGGCGCGCAGCGCCTCGGTGACCGACAGATAGGCGTCGGGCAGGTCGATGTACTTGCCGACCAGCGCGAGGGTGATCTCGTGGTCGGGGTTGTGGACGCGGTCGAGCAGGTCGTCCCAGGTCGTCCAGTCCACGTCGCGGAACGGCAGGTCCAGCTTGCGGACGACGTAGGCGTCCAGGCCCTCGCCGTGCACGGTCTTCGGGATGTCGTAGATCGAGCGGGCGTCGGGGCAGGCCACGACGGCGGCCTCGTCGACGTCGCACATCAGCGAGATCTTCCGCTTGATCGCGGTGGGCACCTCGCGGTCGCAGCGCAGCACGATCGCGTCCGGCTGGATACCGATGTTGCGCAGGGCCGCAACCGAGTGCTGGGTGGGCTTCGTCTTCAGCTCACCCGAGGGGCCGATGTACGGCAGGAGCGAGATATGGACGACGAAGACGTTGTCACGACCGACCTCGTGACGGACCTGACGGACGGTCTCCAGGAACGGCAGCGACTCGATGTCGCCGACCGTGCCGCCGACCTCGGTGATCACGACGTCGACCTCGTCCGTCGCCATGCGGCGGATGCGGTGCTTGATCTCGTTGGTGATGTGCGGGATGACCTGCACGGTGTCACCCAGGTACTCGCCGCGCCGCTCCTTGGCGATCACGGTGTTGTACACCTGACCGGTGGTGACGTTGGCGGAGCCGTCGAGGTCGCGGTCGAGGAAGCGCTCGTAGTGGCCGATGTCCAGGTCGGTCTCGGCGCCGTCGTTCGTGACGAACACCTCACCGTGCTGGAAGGGGTTCATCGTGCCGGGGTCGACGTTCAGATACGGGTCGAGCTTCTGCATCACGACACGCAGACCGCGGGCCTTGAGCAGCATGCCGAGGCTGGAGGCCGTCAGGCCCTTGCCGAGCGAGGAGGCGACACCCCCGGTGACGAAGATGTGCTTGGTCGTCGAATTACGAAAAGCGGCGGGCGGCATGGCCAAGACGGGGCTCCCGTGGTCGCGGTCTGGGGGTGCGGTGCGGCTGCCCTCCGGAAAGCTCCGGGGCGCCGTCGCTGCGGTTCGGGGGTTTCCTGTCGGGAAGGGGCCCACCGGTCCACGGGCTACCAGCGTATCAGCGCCGCGGGGCGGCGGCTTCCGGCCACGCTCCGCACACATCCCGACACGGAGGCGGTCACGGTCACCGGTCCCTCACCCGCTGCTCACTCGTTCGGCGTACCCGCGTTGCCGGGACGAGCACCCGGATCATCTGCGTGCGTCGTATCCTGCTCGGACACTCGCTGCCGAGCCCGTCCGGCCCAACGGCACCACCCCCCGCCCGTAAGCACCGGAACAACGTGAGCTCGTCAGTTCGTTGAGCAACAATTGGCGCTTTGCATCACGGCTGGGCGACCTGTTTTGCTTCATCGCTCAATGACGCATTGCAAGACCTGCTGAAACCCCCCCTTGACCGCACTAGCGACAGCCCCCTCGTGGGGTGACGTGGCCGTTCGACTGGAGTTGCACGTGGCCGGGCGCATCGAAGACTACGCACTCATCGGAGACATGCAGACCGCTGCCCTGGTCTGCCGGGACGGCACAGTCGACTGGCTGTGCCTGCCCCGCTTCGACTCGCACGCCATCTTCGCCGGCCTGCTGGGCACCGAGGAGCACGGCTTCTGGCGGCTGGGGCCCGCGTACGCCTCCGACCAGGAGCCCCCCACCGCCGCGCGGCGCAGCTACCGGGGCGACTCGCTGATCCTGGAGTCCGAGTGGGACACCCAGCGGGGCACGGTCCGGGTCACGGACTTCATGCCGCCGCGTGACGGCGCCCCGCAGCTGATCCGGATCGTGGAGGGCGTCTCGGGCCGGGTGCCGATGCGCTCGGCGCTCAGGATGCGGTTCTCCTACGGGCGGGTGGTGCCGTGGGTGCACAAGCACGAGGGGCGCACGGTGGCCGTGGCGGGCCCCGACTCCGTGTGGTTCGACACATCCGCGGAGACCTACGGCAAGTCGCTGACGACCTACGCGGACTTCACGGTCGCGCCGGGTGACCGGATCGCGTTCACGATCTCCTGGCAGCCCTCGCACAAGGAGCCGCCGCCGCTGCCCGAGCCGGAGCAGTCGCTGGAGGCGACGGAGGACTTCTGGCGCGAGTGGGTCGACCACTGTACGTACCACGGCCCCTACCGGGAGGCCGTGGTCCGCTCGCTGATCACACTGAAGGCCCTGACGTACGCCCCGACCGGCGGCATCGTCGCCGCGCCGACCACCTCCCTGCCGGAGGACGTCGGCGGCGTCCGCAACTGGGACTACCGCTACACCTGGCTGCGCGACGCGGCGATCACGCTGTCCTCGCTGCTGCGCACCGGCTACCGCGAGGAGGCCCGCGCCTGGCGCGAGTGGCTGCTCCGGGCGGTCGCGGGCGACCCGGAGAACCTGCAGATCATGTACGGCATCGCCGGCGAGCGCGAGCTCGGCGAGGCGGAGCTGGACTGGCTGCCGGGCTACGAGAACTCCGGCCCGGTCCGGGTCGGCAACGGCGCGGCCCACCAGCTCCAGCTGGACGTGTACGGCGAGGTCACCGAGGCCCTGCACCTGGCCCACATGACGGGCCTCGCGCGCAACGACTACGCCTCGCTGCTCCAGCTGAAGCTGATCCGCTACCTGGAGGACCACTGGCAGGAGCCGGACGAGGGCATCTGGGAGGTGCGCGGCCCGCGCCGCCACTTCGTGCACTCCAAGGTGATGGCCTGGGTCGCCGTCGACCGCACGATCAAGCTGATCGAGTCCGGTGACGCGGACGGCCCGCTGGAGCGCTGGCGCGAGCTGCGCGACGACATCCACCGGGACGTGTGCGAGCGGGGCTACGACAAGGAGCGCAACACCTTCACGCAGTCGTACGGCTCGAAGGAGCTGGACGCCTCCCTGCTGCTGATCCCGCAAATGGGCTTCCTGCCGCCGGACGACAAGCGGGTCATCGGCACGATCGAGGCGATCCAGCGTGAGCTGTCCACGTCGGACGGGTTCATCCTGCGCTACCCGACCACCAGCGGCGACGAGAACGTCGACGGTCTCCCCGGCGACGAGGGCGCGTTCCTGGCCTGCTCGTTCTGGATGGCCGACGACCTGGCGATGATCGGCCGCGTGGACGAGGCCCGCAAGCTGTTCGAGAAGCTGCTGTCCCTGCGCAACGACCTCGGTCTGCTGGCCGAGGAGTGGGACCCGCGCCTGCAGCGCCAGGTGGGCAACTTCCCGCAGGCGTTCAGCCACGTGCCGCTCATCGACACGGCGCTGCGTCTGACGGCCTCGGGCGCGTACGGCGGCTGAGCGGGGCGGCCCGAGGGGGCTTCGTCCCAGACGTCGCGGGCGGGTCACGCCCACGCTCGCAGGGCCCCCGCGGGCTTCCGGAGCCTCGCTCCGGCCCTCACCGTGGGCCCCGCCCCTCACCGGGGCCCACGGCGGCCTTGAACGAGGCCCCGCCCTGGCCCTCGCGGGAGTGCCGCTCCGGCCCTTGCGGGGGCCTCACCGCCGCCCATCGTGGGGGGCCTGCCCCGGCCCTTGCGGGGGCCTCACCGCCGCCTTCGTGAGGGCCCGCCGCGGCCTTGATCGAGACCTCACCCTCGGCCCGCGCGGATGCGCCACTCCGGCCCTTGTGGGGCCTCACCGCTGCCTTCGCCCCGGCCCTTGCGGGGGCCACGCCACTGCCCTCGTGGGGGCCCACCACGGCCTGAACGAGGCCTCACCTCGGCCCTCACAAACGCGCCCCTCCGGGCCTCGTGGGGCCTCACCGCTGCGCACCCGGCGGCGTGGTCGGCGGGCGGGGCCAGGTCGGCGAGCACTTCGCCCGGCCTCACTCCGGCCTGAGAGCCGTCAGTGTGCGTTCTCCCGCCGGGTCGCCTGCCGTGGCCGGGACGAGGCCTATCTCGTCGAGTCCGGCCTCGGCGTAGGCGGCGATGCGGGCGCGGACGGTGTCCGTGTCGCCGACGAGGGCGACCGTGCCGGCGGCCTCGGGCGGCAGGGCCCGCAGCAGGGTCTCCGGGTCGGCGCCCTTGGCGGCCAGTTCGACGACCTCGGCGAACCCCGCGTCGACGAACATGTCGCTGTAGCCCGGCACGGCGAGATAGCCGACGACGCTGCGCAGGACCTGGGTGAGCGACTCCGGCTCCGGGTCCACGGCGGCCGGCAGCCAGGCGGCGAGCCGTGGCGGCGTACGGCCCGCCTTCTCCGCGGCGGCCAGCATCCGGGCCCGCAGCATCCGGACCTGCTCGGGCGAGACGATGTCGAGCAGCATCCGGTCGGCGTGCGCGACGGCCGCGGCGACCGCCCGCTCCCCGAAGGCCGCGACGGTGACCGTGCCGCCGGGCGGCGGCAGCCGGCGCGGGAAGCCGCTGCCGGGCACGATCGGCTCACCGGGCAGGCTGTGCATCAGCGCCCGTACGGCCGCCGCAGACTCCCCGAGGGCAGCGGCGGGCCGGGTGCGGGGCCGGCCGTGCACTCCCTCGACGACGCGCTTGCTGGAGGTGCCCAGGGCCACGCCGACGGGCCGGCCGGTGACGGCCGCGGTGGAGGCCGCGCCCCGGACGATGGTCAGCGGGTCGCGCACCGACACCGGCACGGGTCCGGCGGTCAGCGCGACCTGCTCGGTGGCGGCGCCGATGGCCGTCGCCAGGACGAACGAGTCCCACGTGGGTCCCTCGCCCGCCCACACCTCCCGGTAGCCGAGCCGGTCGGCGAGCTGCGCGACCCGCAACGGCTCCTCGACCGGACTGTCGTCCTCCCGCCCCACCGCGACCACGCTCATGTCCATGGGGGCGCCCGTACCCGGTCGAACACACCGTAATCCGGGGGGGGATCCACGGCCGGATCCGGGAAGTGATCGTCCCGGTGCTCTTCCGGAGATGTCCGGGAGGCACCCGCGCGGGTAGCGTCCGGCACATGGACAGCGGGACGGACAGCGGTTACGACACTCAGGGCGCCGGGATCACCGTGCAGCGGGCGCTGGAGCTGCCGGGGCTGCGCAGCGGGCTGCCCGAGGTGCTGGCGGGCGCCGAGCGGCTCGGGCGGACCGTGCGCTGGGTGCACGCCGGAGAGGTGCCGCACATCGCCTCCCTCCTCAAGGGCGGCGAGCTCCTGCTGACCACCGGTTACGGCCTGGGCACCCGCCCCGCCGAGCAGCGGGCCTTCGTGCGCACCCTGGCCGAGCGCGGCATCGCGGCCCTGGTCGTGGAGCTCGGTCCGCGCTTCGCCCGGCTGCCCGCGGCCCTCGTCGACACGGCCCGCGCGGCCGGGCTGCCGCTGGTCCAGCTGCACCGCGAGGTGCCGTTCGTGACGGTCACGGAGGAGGTCCACACCGAGATCGTCAACGGCCACTACGCCCTGCTCCAGCGGGCCGAGGAGGTGCACCGGCAGTGCACGCAGGCCGTGCTGGGCGGCGGCGGTGCGCCCCAAGTGCTGGGCATTCTGGCCGACTTCGCCGGAAACCCGGTGTTCCTGGAGACGGCGGACGGGCAGTTGCTGTACGCGGCCGGGGCCGGTCCCGAGGGCGCGGACCCGCTCCAGGTGTGGGAGGGGCTGCGCGGCCAGCACAAGGACGAGCCGCCGCTCGCGGGTTCGGTGCTGGTGGACGTGCCGGGCGGTGGGCCCGGCAGCGGGGGCGTACGGGCGCGTCTGGTCCTGCTGCCCGTGCGCGCGCCCCTGGCGCCGGTGCACCGGATGGCGGCCGAGCGGGCGGCGGGCATCCTGGCCGTGGTACTGATGCAGGCCCGCCAGGAGGAGGAGCTGGCGGCGCGCGGGCGGGGCGACTTCCTCACCGACCTCGCCGAGGGCCGGGTGACGGCCGAGGACGCCCCGGCGCAGGCACGTGTGCTGGGCTTCCGGCCGGGTGAGGGGCCGCTGCTGCCGGTGGTGATGCGGCTCGGGGACACCCTGTCGCCCGGTGGCGGCTGGGCGGTGCTGGCCCGGGCGCTCTCGGAGGAGCTGGCGTCGGTGGGGCTGCCGGTGCTGCTCGGCGTGCGGCCGGTGGAGGGCCGGGTGCTGGTGCTGCTCGGGCTGCGCGCGGAGTCGGAGCGGACGGCGGTCGCGGATCGGGTCGCGGCGGCGCTGCGGGCCGGTGTGGACCGGGCGGGGATGCCGCGGCCGGGCGGGCAGCCGCCGGTGGTGGTCGTGGGGACGGCAGGGGGCTGGCCGGGCGCGGCCTCGGGGCTGCGGCACGCGGCCGAGACGGCCACGGCGGCGCAGGGCCTGCCGGACCGGCCCTGGCACGACGCCCGGCGCCTCGACATCGACCTGCTGCTGTGGCGGTTGCGCGACCATCCGGACCTGGCGGCCTTCGTCGACCGGGCCCTCGGCCCGCTCCTGGAGCACGACCGTCGTTCCCGGCCGCCGCTGCTGCCCACGCTGACGACCTACCTCGCCCACGCCGGACGCAAGGCGGAGACGGCCCGGGAGCTGCATCTGAACCGGCAGACGCTGTACAACCGGCTGGCGCGCATCGGGGAGTTGCTGGGCACGGACCTGGACGACCCGCAGACGGTCCTGGCCCTGAGTCTGGCCCTGCGGGCCCGCAGGCACGTCCCGTAGGGCTGCCGGGGTTGTTATGGAAGGGGCCGGGGCTGTTACGGGAGGGGCCGGGGCTGGGTCAACTCGTCGTACACGCTGAGCACTTGGGCGACCGTCTCGTCCTCGGTCGGCCAGCTGGCCGCCTGCCGGGCGCCCTTGGCGGTCAGCGCGTCCCGGCGGGCCCGGTCGCCCAGGAGCCGTACGACGGATTCGGCGAGGGCCTTCGCGTCCCCGTACGGGACGAGTTCGGCCGCGTCGCCGACGAGTTCGGGGATGCCGCCGACGTTCGTCGCGACGAGCGGCACGCGCGCATGCAGGGCCTCCTGGGCGAGGACGGAGCGCGCCTCCCAACGGCTCGGCAGCAGGGCGAGGTCGGCGGCGGCGAGCAGGTCGGTGACGTCGTCGCGCCGCCCGATGAGCCGGACCGGCAGCCCTTCCTCCTCGATACGCCCCTGGAGTTCACCGCGCAGCGGCCCCTCCCCCGCGATCACGACCAGGGGCACGGGATCGAGCCGGCGCCAGGCGCGCGCGGCGTCCAGCAGCACGTCGTATCCGCGGTGCCGTTCCAGGGAGCCGACGGCGATCAGCAAGGGCCCTCCGATGGCGCCGAGTTCGGCGCGCACCTTGGGCCGCAGCCGGTCGGGATCGTCGGGTTCGAGGGACCTGCGGGGGCCGGGCAGCGCGACGGCCGCGAGCCGGGCGTCCCGGGCGCCGGTGAGCCGGGCCCGGTCCACGAGCGGCGAGGTCGTGCCCAGCACGACGGTGGCCGCCTTCACGACCCTGCGCTCCAGGACCCGCAGCATGTGGGCACGTGCCCCGTCGGCGTGCGCCCGGTCGTGCCACGTCACGACCAGCGGGGTCCGCACCCGCCGTCCGCTGAGGGCCATCACGGTGCGGAAGGAGGCGTGCAGTCCGTGCGCGTGCACCAGATCGGCGTTGGCGCAGGCCGCCCGCAGGGCCGCCACCGACACCGGGTCGCTGCTGCGCGGCACGTGCACGTGGTCGGCCCCTACACCGCTGAAGTCATAGGCGCGGTCGGCCTCGTAGGGGGCGCACACCGTGACTTTCACGCCCCGTGCGACGAGCCCCGCGGCCAGCGAGCGCACATGCGCACTGCTGGCGGCATTGCCGCCGCCCAGCACCTGCACGGTGCGCAGCGGCAACTGGCCGTGCGGTGAGGGGCTGCTCACGGGGGTCACGTGGCCGGGCTCCTGGTTCGGGTCGGGCGGTCACGACGCGTACTCCGCCAAGGATGCCAGGACATACGGGGGTTCCGGGAACGCCCGGACCCCCGCAGCGCGACAGCGGGGCGCGGCAGCGGGGGAATGCGCCGGGCCGGGTCACCCACACGAGTGAAATCGGGCGACCCGCCCGGCCTTGCCGCACCAGCGCCGGTGCGCCGCCGCCGGTGCGCCGCCGACTGCTATCCGTCCGCCCGGGCCGCCGCGAGCAGCTCCTCCGCGTGCGCGCGGGCCGTCTCGGAGTCCTCCTGGCCGGCGAGCATGCGGGACAGCTCCCGCACCCGGTCCTCACCCTCGAGGACCTTGACGCCCGAGCGGGTCACGGACCCGTCGTTGGTCTTCTCGACCAGCAGCTGCCGGTCGGCGAAGGCGGCCACCTGGGGCAGGTGCGTGACGACCACGACCTGTGCGCTCTTCGCCAGCCGTGCGAGCCGCCGGCCGATCTCGACCGCCGCCTTGCCGCCGACCCCGGCGTCGACCTCGTCGAAGAGGTACGTCGGCACGGGATCCGTCCCCGCGAACACGACCTCCACGGCCAGCATCACCCGCGACAGTTCGCCGCCGGACGCGCCCTTGGCGATCGGCCGGGGCGGCGCGCCCGGGTGCGGGGCGAGCAGCAGCTCGACCTCGTCGGCGCCGGCGGGGCCGTAGGCGACCGGACGGCCGCCGACCTCGACGCCTTCGGGGTCCTCGGTCTGCCGGATGTCGAAGGACACGCGCGCGTGCGGCATGGCGAGCGAGGCCAGCTCGGCGGTCACGGCGGCGGCGAACCGCTCGGCGGCCTCCGTCCGGGCGTCCGTCAACGCCTGCGCAAGCCCGCCCAGTTCCGAGCGCAGGGCGTCCCGCTCGGCGGTCAGCTCCCCGATCCGCTCGTCGTCGCCGTCGAGTTCGGTCAGCCGGGCGGCACTCTGCTCG
Source organism: Streptomyces sp. WAC04114 (assembly GCF_019733245.1). Lineage (NCBI taxonomy): Bacteria > Bacillati > Actinomycetota > Actinomycetes > Kitasatosporales > Streptomycetaceae > Streptomyces > Streptomyces sp. WAC04114. The sequence goes on along the minus strand of NZ_JAIGQA010000051.1, from coordinate 11,784 downwards.
GCCCACGCCAGCACGGTGGCGATGTCCTCGCCGTACTTGCGCGTCAGCCCCGTGAGCGCGGCCCGCCGCTCCTCGACGGCCGAAAGCCGCAGCGGATCGGCGTCCAGGTCGTCGGCGTACCCCGCCAGGTCCCCTGCCGCGTCACGCAGCAGGATCCCGATCTCCCCGATGCGGTCCGCGAGCGCGGCCAGCGCCGGATCGTGCGACCGTACGGCGTCCAGGGCCCGCTGGGCGCCCGCGACGAGCGTCCCGGCGTCGACGCCCTCGGGGTCCTCGGGGTTGCCCGCGAGGGCGGCGTGCGCGGCCGCGGCGGCGGACGCCAGCGCCTCGGCGTGCCCGAGCCGCTCGGCTTCCTCGGCCAGCTCCACGTCCTCACCGGCGCGGGGTTCGACGGCGGCGATCTCGTCGAGCCCGAAGCGCAGCAGGTCGGCCTCCTGGGCCCGTTCACGCGCCCGGGTGGTGATCTCGTCGAGTTCGGCGGAGACGGCCCGCAGCCGCTTGTACGCCTCGCCGTACTTGGCCAGCGGCCCGCCGACCGCGTCGCCCGCGTACCGGTCGAGCGCCTGCCGCTGCCGGGACAGCTTGAGCAGCCCCTGCTGGTCGGTCTGCCCGTGCACGGCCACCAGCTCGTCGGCGAGCTCGGCCAGGACGCCCACGGGCACGCTGCGCCCGCCCAGGTGCGCCCGCGAGCGCCCCTCGGCGGAAACGGTACGGCTGATCAGCAGGGCCCCGTCGTCGAGCTCGGCACCGGCCTCCTCGGCGCGTACCGCGGCCGCGGCGTCGCGGGGCACGGTGATCCGACCCTCCACGACGGCCTTGCCGGCCCCGATCCGCACGAGCGCGGGGTCGGCCCGCCCTCCCAGCAGCAACCCCAGGCTGGTGACCACCATCGTCTTGCCCGCACCCGTCTCACCGGTGACCGCGGTGAACCCGGGCGACAGCTCGACCACGGCGTCGTCAATCACGCCCAGCGACCGTATCCGCATCTCCTCCAACACGGACACGACCTTACGAGGTCGGGGCGGGGGATTGCGACCGGCCCACTCTTGTCACCCACGAGTGTGGCGGCGCCCCGTCAGGGGCGCGGGGCTGTATCGATATGCGGCTCCGCCGCGTGGGCGCGACAAGCCACAGAGCACCCGCATCCGCCGACGACGAGCACCCACCCCTAATGAGGTGCGCCCCTCCACCCGGAAACAGGCAGCGCGAACTTCGCCACCAGCCGGTCCGTGAAGGACGCGTGGTGCAGCCGAGCCAACCGCACCGGCACCGCTCCCCGCCGCACCTCGACCCTCGCCCCCGGCGGCAACTCCACCGTCCGCCGCCCGTCGCACCACAGCACACCCGGCGGAATGTGAGGCAGAACCTCCACAGCCAACACGGAATCCGGCGATGTCACGAGCGGCTTCGCGAACAGCGCGTGCGCGGAGATCGGCACCATCAGCAGCGCCTCGACCTCCGGCCACACCACCGGCCCGCCCGCCGAGAAGGCGTACGCCGTCGACCCCGTGGGCGTGGCGCAGACGATCCCGTCGCAGCCGAACCCCGTCACCGGCCGCCCGTCGATCTCCAGGACGATCTCCAGCATCCGCTCGGCGGACACCTTCTGCACGGCCGCCTCGTTCAGCGCCCAGTCCGTGTGCACGATGTCGCCGTTGCGGTGCACGACGACGTCGACGGTCATCCGCTCCTCGACCTCGTACGCCTTGGTGACCACCCGGTCGACGACCTTGTCGAGGTCGTCGCGCTCGGCCTCCGCGAGGAACCCGACGCGCCCGAGGTTGACGCCGAGCATCGGCACGCCCGACGCCCGCGCGAACTCGGCGCCGCGCAGCAGCGTGCCGTCGCCGCCCAGCACGATGAGCAGCTCGCACCCGTCGAGGCACTGCGGAGTGGCCTCCTTGACCAGCTCCACCTCCGCCGGCAGGGGCAGGTCGCGCGCCTCGGCCTCCAGGACGCGCACGCCGAGGCCGGAGCGCAGCAGCCCCTTCACCACGAGCTCGGCACTGCGCACGGCCGCGGGCCGGCCCGTGTGGGCGAGCAGGAAAACAGTACGAGCTCGGTTCTCGGTCAACGCGGCCCCTCCGCCACTGCACGGTCTGCCTCGGCCGGGTCCAGAGCCGGTGCCCCGGACCGCAGCCACAAGAAGTATTCGACATTCCCCGACGGCCCGGGCAGCGGACTGGCCGTCACGCCCTTCACCCCGAGCCCCAGCCCCCAGGCCTTCTCGGCCACCCCCCGTACCGCTTCGGCCCGCAGCTGGGTGCTGCGTACCACTCCCCCGCTGCCGAGGCGCTCCTTCCCCACCTCGAACTGCGGCTTGACCATCATCACCAGGTCGGCGTCCGGTTTCACGCACCGCACCAAGGCGGGCAGGACCAGCCCGAGCGGGATGAAGGACAGATCCCCCACGACAAGATCCACTGGCTCCCCATCGATCGCTTCAAGCGTCAACTCGCGTACGTTCGTACGGTCCTTGACGGTGACGCGTTCATCCTTCTGGAGGGACCACGCGAGTTGTCCGTATCCGACGTCCACGGCGACGACGTGGGCGGCGCCCGCCCGCAGCAGGACGTCGGTGAAACCGCCGGTGGAGGCGCCCGCGTCGAGCGCCCTGCGCCCCTCGACGGGCAGCCCCTGCGGACCGAACACCGCGAGCGCACCAGCTAGCTTGTGGCCGCCGCGCGAGACGTAGTCCGGGTCGTTGTCGTCCTGGGCCACCAGGATCGCGGCCGCGGTCTCCACCTGCGTGGCGGGTTTGGTCGCGACGGTCTTGCCGACGGAGACCCGCCCCGCGGCGATCAGCTGCGCGGCGTGCTCACGCGAACGCGCGAGCTTCCGGCGGACCAGCTCCGCGTCCAGACGGCGACGTGCGACTCCTGCCACGTTCGGTCAGCTCCTGCTCTCGTACGGCCGCGGGGGCACCGGAGGTCCCGGGCGGGCGTCGAGCGCGGTGAGCGCGTCGCGCAGCCCCCGGTGTACATCCTCGTACACCTCCACATGCCCGTCCGTGGCGAGGTGGTCCGCATCGCCGAGCCGGCCCAGAGCGGCGTCCACCTCGGCGTCGCCGGTGGGCGTGCGGGGCACGTTCAGGGGAGCGGGGGCGGCGGGGTCGTGCGCCGGCTCCTCCTCCGCCGCCGGAGGGGCCTCGGGAACTGCGTCGTCCATGCCCCGACGCTACCGCGAACCGCTGCGGTACCGTCGACCGCGATGGCCACGATCGAGGAGTGCCGCAGCGCACTCGACAAGCTTTCGGACAACATGCAGCGCGCCGAAGGAGACGTCCGCGACGCCGCGGTCCTGGACCGCTCGGTGAGCTGCCACATCACGGACCTCGACGTCACCTTCGCCGGCCGGATGCGCGGCGGGCGGATCGAGGTGCACGACACCGTGCCGGGGCCGCCGCCCGGCAGGGCCGAGATCAGACTCGCCATGACGGGCGACGACCTGGTGGCCCTGGTCGGCGGCGAGCTGCACTTCGCCAAGGCCTGGGGCTCCGGCCGGGTGAAGCTGCACGCGGGCGTGCGGGACCTGCTCCAGCTCAGGAAGCTTCTGTAGCCGCGGCCTTCCCGACCGCGGTACCGGCCCGGGCCTTGCGGGCCGCCGGCACGACCAGCGGTGTGCCCGTCTCCGGGTCGTCGATGACCTGGCAGCGCAGCCCGAAGACCTCCTCGACCAGCTCCGCCGTGACGATGTCCTTCGGCGCGCCCTCGGCGATGACCCGGCCCCCGCGCAGGGCGATGAGGTGGGTGGCGTAGCGGGCGGCGTGGTTCAGGTCGTGCAGCACCGCGACGAGCGTGCGCCCCTGCTCCTCGTGCAGCTCGGCGCACAGGTCCAGGACGTCGATCTGGTGCTGGATGTCCAGGTACGTCGTCGGCTCGTCGAGCAGCAGCAACGGCGTCTGCTGGGCGAGGGCCATGGCGATCCACACGCGCTGACGCTGACCGCCGGAGAGCTCGTCGACGTACCGGTCTGCGAGTTCGGCGACGCCCGTCTGCCGCATGGACTCCTGGACGACCCGCTCGTCCTGCGTCGACCACTGGCGCAGGATGCCCTGATGCGGGTAGCGGCCGCGGCCGACGAGGTCGGCGACCGTGATGCCGTCGGGCGCGACGGACGACTGGGGCAGCAGCCCGAGGGTCCGCGCGACCTTCTTCGCGGGCATCGACTGGATGACGTTGCCGTCCAGCAGCACCCGGCCCTCGCTCGGCTTGAGCATCCGCGACAGCGCCCGCAGCAGCGTCGACTTGCCGCAGGCGTTGGGCCCGACGATCACCGTGAACGACTGGTCGGGTATCTCCACCGAGAGTTGCTCGGCGATGACCCGCTGATCGTAGGCGAGGGTGACCTTCTCGGCGGACAGGCGGTTCACGGGGCTCCTTCGGTAGTTCAGTCCGCTGGTGGTGCCGCTCTCGGCGCTCTTGCCGGCCCTCATATCCGGCCCGCCCTGCGCTCGCTGACCAGCAGCCACAGCAGGTAGACCCCGCCGAGCACGCCGGTGACCACGCCCACGGGCAGCTGCTCGGAGCCGAACGCCCGCTGCGAGACCCAGTCGGCGACGATCAGCAGGGTGGCGCCCATGCACAGCGAGGCCAGCAGGTTCGGTCCGGGCGAGCGGGTCAGGCGCCGGGCCAGCTGCGGCGCGGTGAGCGCGACGAAGCTGACAGGACCGGCCGCGGCGGTGGCGGACGCGGTGAGCAGCACCGCCGCCACCATCAACAGCAGCCGCACCCGCTCGACGCGCACCCCGAGGGCGTACGACACGTCATCGCCCATCTCCATCATCCGCAGCCCGCGCGCGTTGACGAGGACGAGCGGCACCAGCACGGCGGTCAGTGCGAGCAGCGGCCACACCTGCGCCCAGTCCCGGCCGTCGAGGGACCCGGTCATCCACACCACCGCGCGGGCGGCGTCCACGATGTCCGACTTGGTGAGCAGATAGCCGTTGACGGCCGTGACGATCGCCGAGACGCCGATGCCGACCAGGACGAGCCGGTAGCCGTGCACCCCCCGCTTCCAGGCGAGCACGTAGATGGCGAGGCCGGTCACCAGGCCGCCCGCCAGTGCCCCGGCCGCGACCTGGTTGGCGCTGCCGGAGGTCAGCACGATCACCGCGAGGGCGCCGGCCGTCGCCCCCTGCCCGAGGCCGAGCACGTCCGGACTGCCCAGCGGGTTGCGGGAGATGGCCTGGAACAGCGCGCCCCCGAGGCCGAGCGAGGCGCCGACCAGCAGCCCGACCAGGACCCGTGGCAGCCGCAGCTCGTTGACGATGAACTCCTGGCCCGGATTGCCCTCGCCGACCAGCGTCCGCAGCACGTCGGCGGCCGGGATCGGGAAGTCGCCTGTGCCGACGAGCACGACACTCGCCGCGAGCGCCGCGAGGAGCAGCAGGAGCACGACGGTGACGGCCCGTACGTCCAGGCGTATCGAGAGCCCGCCCGGGGTCCGCACGGCACGGTTGGTGGTCTTCACAGCTGCGCCGTCCTCCGCCGTCGTACGAGAAGGATGAACACCGGTCCGCCGAGGATCGCGGTGACGATGCCCACCTGGAGCTCCGAGGGCCGGGCCACGATCCGGCCGAGGACATCCGCGCCGAGCAGCAGCACGGGCGCCAGGATCGCCGCGTACGGCAGGATCCAGCGCAGGTCGGGCCCGGTGAAGGAGCGCACGACGTGCGGCACCATCAGCCCGACGAACACGATCGGCCCGCAGGCGGCGGTCGCGGCCCCGCACAGCACGGTCGCGGCCAGCATGGACAGCGCCCGCGTGCGGTTGAGGTCGGCACCCAGGGCCTTGGCGGTGTCGTCGCCCATGGCCATGGCGTTGAGCGGCCGCGCCAGGGCGAGGGCCAGCAGCGTGCCGGCCAGCAGGAACGGCAGGACCTGCGTGATGGTCGAGTTCGTGGCCGAGGACAGCGAACCGACCGTCCAGAAGCGCATCCTGCCGAGCGCCGCCTCGTCCATGATCATCACGGCCTGGAGGTAGCCGTACAGCGCGGCGCTGATGGCCGTGCCGGCGAGCGCGAGCCGCACCGGCGTCGCACCTCGGCTGCCGCCGAGGAACCAGACCAGCGCCCCGACCGCTGCCGCGCCGAAGAACGCGAACCAGACGTAGCCGCTGAGCGAGGTGACCCCGAAGTACGTGATGGCCGTGACGACCGCGGCGGACGCTCCCGCGTTGATGCCGAGCAGCCCGGGATCGGCCAGCGGGTTACGCGTGAGGGCCTGCAGCACCGCCCCGGCCAGGCCGAGGGCGGCGCCGGTGAGCAGCCCGAGCAGCGTCCGCGACACCCGCTCCGCCACGACGACGTCGCCGTAGGTCCCCGAGTCCTCGAACAGGCCGTGCCAGACCTGCCCGAGCGACAGCTCTTTCGCTCCGATCGCGATGCTCGCCAGCGCGACGAGCACCAGGATCACCACGGACAGCAGGAGCCCGAAGGCTCGGACCACCCGTCGGGTCGGGGGCGCGGGGGCGGTCTCCGCGCGCTGTTCGGGGGGACTCTCGACCAACACGCAGTTAGGTTAGCCTACCCTCGCATTCGAGCAAGATTCGGATGCCCGCCCCTGCCCTCGGGTCCGGCCTGCCCTGACAGGCACTCAGAGCCCCAGCCGCGCCAGCGCCTTCTCCCCGTCCAGCTCGCACACACCCTCACCGGCTGCCGTCCACGCCGCGGCACACAGCGCGCGCAGCCCGTCCAGGGCCTCCCCCTCTCCGTCGAGCTCCAGCCGGTCCGCCCCGGCCGTCGCCGTCCAGCCACCGCACCGGAACCCGCCCTCGCTGGTCTCGACGACGTCCGGCTGACCGCCGAGCATCCCGCGCAGATCGGCGTCCACATACGTCGGCCGGTGCTGCGGCGGCGCGGCCAGCAACTGCGCGCCGTCGGTCACGCCGGTCAGGACGAGCAGCGAGTCGACCTCCCCGTTGAACGCGCCCTCGATGTCCGTGTCCAGCCGGTCCCCGACCACCAGCGGCCGCTGTGCTCCGGTGCGCAGGATGGTCTCCCGGTGCATGGGAGGCAACGGCTTGCCCGCGACCTGCGGCTCCGCGCCCGTGGCGATCCGCACGACCTCCACCGCGGCTCCGTTGCCCGGGGCGATCCCGCGCCCGCTCGGGATCGTCAGGTCGGTGTTGGAGGCGAACCACGGCACACCGCGCGCCACCGCGTAGGACGCCTCGGCGAACCGGCCCCACGGCAGATCGGGCCCGCCGAATCCCTGCACCACCGCCGCCGGATCATCGTCCGCGGACTCCACGGGCACCAGCCCGCGCTCGCGCAGCGCGACCCGCAGCCCCTCACCGCCGATCACCAGCACACGCGCGCCCTGCGGCACCTGCTCGCTGATCAGCCGCGCGACCGCCTGCGCCGAGGTGATGACGTCCTCCGCACCCGTCGGTATCCCGAGCTCCGTCAGATGCCCGGCCACGGTGTCCGGGGTCCGCAGCGCGTTGTTCGTCACGTACGCCAGGCGCATACCGCCCTTACGGGCCGTGGCCAGCGACTCGACCGCGTGGGCAATCGCGTTCCCGCCCGCGTACACCACGCCGTCCAGATCGAGCAGGGCCGTGTCGTACGCCTCGCTCAGGGCCTGCCCACTGGCCTCGGGCCTCGTCCTGACGCTCCGGCTCATCCCGCATCGCTCCTCGTTCGACGGCTTTCCCCCGATCATCCCCCATGCCACCGACAGCCGTACGATGCCCTGATGAAGACAGCAGGTCACTCGGAGGCAACGGCGCACCGAGGCCTGGAACTCACCCCGTTCCGAGGCCTTCGTTACGACCCCGACCGGGTCGGCAGCCTTGCCGCCGTCACATCCCCGCCCTACGACGTCGTGGTGCGTCCCGACGGCCTGCACCACCTCGAGTCCGCCGACCCGCACAACATCGTCCGCCTGATCCTCCCCCAGGCCGCGACGCCCAGCGCCCGCAACGAACGGGCCGCCGACACCCTGCGCCGCTGGCTGTCCGAGGGCGTCCTGACCACCGACCCGGAACCGGGCCTCTACGTCTACGAACAGCAGGACGGCAACGGCATGCTGCAACGCGGCATCATCGGCGCCCTGCGCGTCTCGGAGCCCGCCGAGCAGGTGGTGCTGCCGCACGAGGACGTCATGCCGCACATCGTCGCCGACCGCGCCGCCCTCATGCGCGCCACCTCGGCCAACCTCGAACCCCTGCTGCTCACCTACCGGGGCGACAGCTCGACGACCACCACTGCGGACCTGATCGAGCGCACCGCCGACCGGCCCCCGCTGCTCGCGACCACCACGGAGGACGGTTTCAGCCATCGTCTGTGGTCGGTCACCGACCCCGACGACCTGGCCGCGATCCAGTCTGACCTGGCACGGCACCAGGCCCTCATCGCCGACGGCCACCACCGCTGGGCGACCTACCGCCGTCTCCGCACCGAGCACCCCTCGCCCAGCCCGTGGGACCACGGCCTGGTCCTCCTCGTCGACACGGCCCGCTACCCCCTGCGGGTCCGCGCCATCCACCGCCTCCTGCACGGTCTGCCGGTCGGTGACGCCGTGGCCGCCCTGGAAGGCAACTTCCGCGTGCGCCGCCTCGAGGTCCCGCTGGCCGAGGCCCTCGACACGCTCGCCGACGCGGCCTGCGCCGGCAACGCGTTCCTGCTGGCCGGCGACGGCGCCTTCCATCTGGTCGACCGGCCGGACCCGGGTCTGCTGGCCCGTACGATCCCCGCCCACCGCCCCGCCGCCTGGCGCACCCTGGACGCGACGGTCCTGCACGCAACGCTCCTCGAGCACGTCTGGCGCGTCCCCGAGGACTCCCCGGCCCACATCGCCTACATCCACGACACGGCGGCCACGGTGGAGAAGGCGGAGCGCGACGGCGGCACGGCCGTCCTGATGCACCCGGTCCGCGAGGAGGTCGTCCGCGACCTGGCCCGCCAGGGCGTCACGATGCCCCGCAAGTCGACGTCGTTCGGCCCGAAACCGGCGACGGGTCTGGTGCTGCGGGCGCTGGACCTCTGACAGGACGAGACTCGGCGCCGACACGACGCAGGGGCGGGATCCCCAGGCCTCACGGCCGGGATCCCGCCCCTGCGTCTACGGACGTCAGTCCTTGTCGTTCTCGCCCTCGCCCTGGGCCTCGACCTCGGACTCGGCCTCGGCCTCGGCCTCGTCAGCCTCAGGCGTGTCGGAAGCCGGGACCTGGTCGTTCTCGCCCTCGTCCGCGTCGCCGGCCATGGCGTCCACGAACTCCACGCCGTCCAGCTCGGCGAGCCGGTCCGAGGCGTCGGTGCTGCCGTCGCGGTCGGCCTCGACGGCCTTGGCGAACCACTCCCGCGCCTCGCTCTCCCGCCCGGCGGCGAGCAGCGCGTCGGCGTAGGCGTACCGCAGGCGCGCGGTCCACGGCTGCACGGAGTTGGCGGCCAGCTCCGGGCTCTGCAGCGTCACGATGGCCGCGTCCAGCTGCCCCAGGTCCCGCCGCGCACCGGCCGCGACGAGCCGCATCTCGACCTGCCCGGCCTTGTCGAGCTTGTGCACCTCGGGCGCCCCGGCCATGTCGAGCGCCTTCTCCGGCCGCTCGAGCCCACGCTCGCAGTCGGCCATGACCGGCCACAGGTCGATGTTCCCGGTCATCCGCTTAGCGGCCCGGAACTCGGCCAGCGCCTCGCCGTACTTCTGGTTGGCGTACGCGGCGAACCCGGCGGCCTCCCGCACGGCGGCGACACGCGACGCCAGCCGCAGCGCCACCCTGGAATAGCCGTACGCGCCCTCGGGGTCCTCGTCGAGGAGCCGCGCGACCATCACCAGGTTCCTGGCGACGTCCTCCGCGAGCGTCTTGGGCAGGCTCTGCAGCTCCTGCCGTACGTCCTTGTCGATCTCCTCGCCCGTGACGTCCTCGGGGATCGGCAGCCGCTTGATGGGCTCCCTGTCCCGCTCCCGCTCCTCACGGAACCGGCCGGGGCCACGACGGTCGTCCCGACCCCGGAAGCCACCCCGGTCACCGTCACGCCGGTCGCCGTCACGCCGGAAGCCGCGGTCGCCTCGGTCGTCCCGTCGGGGACCGCGTCCGCCGCGGTCGTCACGGCGGTCGTCACGGCCGCGGAAGCCACCGCGGTCACCGCCGCGGTCGCCACGGTTGTCGTCCCGCCGGAAGTCACCACGGTCGCTGCGAGGGCCGTCGTCGCGACGGAAGCCGGGACGTCCGCCCCGACCCGCGTCGTCGCGCCGGAATCCACCGCGCTCCCCACGGTCGTCGCCACGGCGCTCATCGCGTCGGTCATCACGACGGTCGTCGCGTCGGTCGTCGCGGCCGCGGAAACCACCACGGTCGTCACGCCGGAAGCCGCCGCGGTCGCCGTCCCTGGGACGGTCCCGGTCGTCACCACGGAAACCACGGTCCCGGTTGTCGTCGCGACGGAAGCCGCCACGGTCGTCACGGCGGTCGTCACGGCGGGGGAACCCACCGCGATCGCCGTCACGCCTCTCGCCACGACGGTCATCGCGCCGGTCGTCCCGCCTGTCGTCCCGCCTGTCATCCCGACGGTCGTCGCGTCGGAAGGCAGGGCGGTCGCCTCGATCGTCACGGCGGAAGGCAGGGCGGTCGTCGCGGTCGTCACGGCGGAAGGCGGGGCGGTCGCCGCGATCGTCACGGCCACGGAAGCCGCCGCGGTCGCGGTCGTCCCTGCGCGGTCCGCGGTCACGGTCGTCACGCCGGCCGTACCCACCACCACGGTTGTCACCGCCACGGCTGTCATCGCGACGGAAACCACCACGCTCACCGCGGTCGTCGCGGTCGTCACGGCGGAAGGCGGGGCGGTCGCCGCGATCGTCACGGCCACGGAAGCCGCCGCGGTCGCGGTCGTCCCTGCGCGGTCCGCGGTCACGGTCGTCACGCCGGCCGTACCCACCACCACGGTTGTCACCGCCACGGCTGTCATCGCGACGGAAACCACCACGCTCACCGCGGTCGTCGCGGTCGTCACGGCGGAAGGCGGGGCGGTCGCCGCGATCGTCACGGCCACGGAAGCCGCCGCGGTCGCGGTCGTCCCTGCGCGGTCCGCGGTCACGGTCGTCACGCCGGCCGTACCCACCACCACGGTTGTCACCGCCACGGCTGTCATCGCGACGGAAACCACCACGCTCACCGCGGTCGGGACGGTCACCGCGGTCGCCGCGGTCCCCCCGGTCGCCTTCACGACGTCCGTAGCCACCACGGTCGTTGCCGCCGCGGTCGTCGCGACGGAAGCCACCACGGTCCCCGCGGCCCCCACGCTGACCGCCGCGGTCGTTGCGGTCGCTCCGGTCCCCCTCCCGTCGCCGCTGGTCGCGCTCCGGTCGGTCTTCGGGAGAGTTGGTGGACATGGTGACTCCTGTCTTCGGTACCGCAAGTCATTCTCGCGCAGCCGGGTGCCCAGCGCGCACTGCAAAAACAAAAAGGACCCTTGGCCCCAGCTGAACGCTGGGACCAAGGGTCCTTCCAAAGATTGTTCGGCGGCGTCCTACTCTCCCACAGGGTCCCCCCTGCAGTACCATCGGCGCTGTAAGGCTTAGCTTCCGGGTTCGGAATGTAACCGGGCGTTTCCCCTACGCTATAACCACCGAAACCCTAATGGTTTCGAGCGAACAAGCACACTCTTCAATTGTTTGTTCTACTCAAAGCCGACAACTGTTCGTTGTCTCAGAACTAACACAGTGGACGCGAGCAACTGAGGACAAGCCCTCGGCCTATTAGTACCGGTCAACTCCACACGTTACCGTGCTTCCATATCCGGCCTATCAACCCAGTCGTCTACTGGGAGCCTTACCCTCTCAA
>NZ_JAIGQA010000050.1:0-42655 GCF_019733245.1 Streptomyces sp. WAC04114 | reverse complement strand
GCCCGCCCCAGCCCAGCACCGCCTCCGACAGGGCGACACCGAGGTCGTGGTTGAACTGGTCGAGCTGGTCGGCGGCGGCGCCGCAGTGCCCGCAGCCCTCGATGTGCGCGCGTAGATCCGGGTCGATGTCGAGACCCCCGCGCCGGTACGTCACGTCGAGCAGGCGCAGATAGCGCCGGCACTCCTCGTCGGGGGCGAGTTCGCGGTGCAGCTGGAGGGACTCCTCGCGCAGCCGGTCCCGGGCCCGGCCCAGTTCGACGCGCGCGCCCTCCTCGTCCAGGCCGAGCAACGCGGCCGGGGAGACGAGCGGTTCGGCCTCGACCTCGACGTGCCACAGCAGACAGCGCGCGGACTGGGGCAGCCGCTGGAAGGCCCCGGACAGCAGGCGCCGGCGCGGCGAGGGCAGCAGCCGGGAGGCGGGCCGGTCCCCGTCGCCGGTCCCGGCGAGCAGGTCCGGGTGGAGCGTGTCGCACCGGTGGTCGCCGGCCCACTCGGCCGCGATGCGCCGCACGGTGAGGAGCAGGTGGGGCCGCCACGCGGAGGTCGGGCCGTTCTGCCGGAGCGTTTCGCCGAAGAGGCGGGTGAAAGCCGCAGTCGTGAGCATTCCCGCGGAGCGCGGGCCGTCGGTGCACAGCCGGGCGTAGGCGAAGGCCGCCTCCCAGTGCCGGTCCAGCAGTTCGCCGACGGGGTGAAGTGCAGGCGTCGCCCCGGTCCACTTCCTGAGCTCCGCGCTCAGTTGCTCGTCCGTCGCACCGAACCCGCGGGCCGAGGCCGGGGAATTCGACGGGCCTGCGTCTTTCAAGGCTGCATTCCTCTCAAGGACATACGGAATAAGGTCCGTACCAAGGGGTATGCCGGCCCGGCGGCCTCGCGCATACGAAAGAACGGCGTGTTGTGGACACGCCGACAGGGCACACCTTTGCACAGCTCAGCGACAGGGAACAAGTGATCCTGCGGTTTCAGGCATTGTGCTCCCGGCCAGCGCCTTTTGACAAAATGTCAACCAGGTGAGCGAAAGGCATTTCCATACCGCCCGCCCCCTTTAGCTGCCCGCATTCGACTCCCTGCGGCACCGGCCCGGAACCATTGAGTCACCGCCCGAACAGCAGCTCACGCCGTCGTCCGCCTTCTCCGCGTCGGCCTTTCCCGCCCGGCCGCGGAACCAATGGCGCCACTCAGCCGGACACGCCGCCGTGCGTCGTGCGGTACGCCCCGGGCGGCTCCCCGTAGCGCTGGCGAAAGGCGCGGTTGAAGTGGAACGGGCTGACGAATCCCGAGGCGGCGGCGACGCGCTCCACGGGCAGGTCGGTGCTCTCCAGCAGCCGGGCGGCATGGCGCAGCCGCGCCTCGCGCAGGGCGCGCATGGGCGACTGGCCCAGCTGACGGCTGAACAGATGGGCGAAGCGCGACGGTGACAGCGCGACGCCCTCGGCGAGCGAGCGAACGGTGTGCGGGGCTCCCGGGTCGGCGTCGATCAGCTCCCGGGCACGGCGGATCCGTGCGTCGAGGCCGGGCCGGGGCGCCGTGGGCCGGGCGCCGGCGGTGGTGAGGAGGACGACCTCCTCCAGTGCGCACAGGGCCAGTTCGCGGGCCGCGCTGCCGTGCGCCGCGGCGACCTGCGAGTTCCGTGGTGATGCGTCGGGCGGGGCCTCGGTGCCGGTCCAGCGGGCGTCGGCGTGCATCCGCCGGAACGCCGTCCCGACGCGGCCGTGCACCCCGGCGGGGGCGGAGGTGACCGCGTACATCCCGTCGCCAGTGCCGTACGGCCGCAACCACGTGGCCCAGGACGGGCGGGCCTGGCAGTGCACCCACCAGAACTGCCAGTGCCGGGCGCCGGGCTCGACGGCGTAGCCGTGCGGGACGCCGGGGGCCAGCACGACGAGGTCGCCCGCGCCGGCCGTGGTCCGCGCACCGCCTTGCCACAACCGGCCCCGGCCCGCGGTGGTCCAGGTGAAGAGCCAGCTCGCGGATCCGTGCGGCCGGTTGACGCCGTAGCCGGGCGGCTGGTCGAAGTGACCGAGCACCACCAGCCCGGGGGGCGGGGCGGGATCCCCGCCGTCCCCAGTGTTCCCCGCGCTCCCCGCGTTCCCGGTGTTCCCGGTGTTCCCGGTGTTCTCGCCGCGCCTGCTGTCCGGGTGCGCAGCAGTGTGGGGCAATCCGTCAGCATGCACGGGCATCCTCCTCGACCGTCGGGCGGCCTAGCGTTTCCTACCGAGAACACCTGACCGAGGAGTGCGTTCATGACAGTCACGGGCAACGGCGCCGTCGGCGCTTCCATGCTGGACCCCGCCGGGCTCCGGCGGTACCGGGAGGGGTTCGAGGAGGAAGGTTTCACAGTGGTGCGCGGGCTCTTCGGGTCCGACGAGATCGATCGGCTGTGCGGCGAGTTCACGGCGCTGCGGGCGGCCGGTCCGGTGCCCGGGCACTTCGAGCCGCGCGCCGGGGCCGGGCCGGGCACCGACCCGCTGCACGTCTGGCCGCGGGTGATGCATCCGCACGAGATCAACGGCCTCGCACGCGAGGTCCTGCTGGACCCCCGGCTGCGGACGGTGCTGGAGGCCCTCCTCGTGGAGGAGGTGCTGGCCGCGCAGAGCATGTTCTACTTCAAGCCGCCCGGGGCCCGGGGGCAGGCGCTGCACCAGGACAACTTCTACCTGCGCGTGGAGCCGGGCACGTGTGTGGCCGCGTGGGTGGCCTGCGACCTGATCGACCGGGTGAACGGCGGACTGGAGGTCGTGCCGGGCACGCACCGCATGGACGTGTTCTGCCCGGAGCCGGCCGACTCGGACGTGTCCTTCGCCCGGGAGTACGTTCCGCCGCCGCCGGGCCTTGCGCCGGTGCCGGTGGACATGGCGCCGGGGGACGTCCTGTTCTTCAACGGGAGCCTGGTGCACGGTTCGCAGCCGAACCGGGCGGCCGAGCGGTTCCGCCGGTCGTTCATCGGGCACTACGTGGGGCGGTCGGCGGAGCGGATCGGGCGCTTCTACCGGACGCTGGCGATGAGCGGGGCGCGGGTGGAACTGGCGGAGAGCGAGGGGGCGGGCCCCTGCGGAACGGAGTTCGAACCGCAGGGCCCGCACTGAGCCTCGAGTGATCCGGTCAGTGCCCGGCGATGGGGTGGGGACCGTACGGGCGCTGCAGTTCCTCCAGTTCCTTGTCGCTCAGCTCGATCTCCACGGCGGCCACCGCGTCCTCAAGGTGCCCGGGCCTGGACGCGCCGACGATCGGGGCGGTCACCGTGGGCTGGTGGAGCAGCCAGGCGAGGGCGATCCGCGCGCGGGGGACGCCCCGCTCCCCGGCGATGCGGGTGACCGCCTCGACGATGGTGCGGTCGCCCTCCTGGTACAGGTTGCTGCCGAAGGTGTCGGTGGCGCTGCGCTCGGTGGTGGTGTCCCAGTCGCGGGTGAGCCGGCCGCGGGCGAGCGGGCTCCAGGGCAGGACGCCCACGCCCTGGTCCGCGCACAGGGGCAGCATCTCGCGCTCCTCCTCGCGGTAGATCAGGTTGTAGTGGTTCTGCATGGAGACGAAGCGGGTCCAGCCGTTCAGCCGCGCGGTGTACTGCATCTTGGAGAACTGCCAGGCGTACATCGAACTCGCCCCGATGTAACGGACCTTGCCCGCCTTGACGACGTCGTGCAGGGCCTCCATCGTCTCCTCGACCGGGGTGTGCGGGTCGAAACGGTGGATCTGGTAGAGGTCGACGTAGTCGGTGCCGAGGCGGGTCAGGCTCTGGTCGAGCTCGGTCATGATCGCCTTGCGGGACAGCCCGCCGCCGTTCGGGCCGGGCCGCATCCGGCCGTGCACCTTCGTCGCGAGGACGATCTCGTCGCGGCGCGCGAAGTCGCGCAGGGCCCGGCCGACAATCTCCTCGCTGGTGCCGTCGGAGTAGACGTTCGCCGTGTCGAAGAAGGTGATTCCCGCCTCGACCGCCTGCCGGATCAGCGGGCGCGAGGCCTCCTCGTCGAGGGTCCACTCGTGGGTGCCGCGGTCGGGCAGCCCGTAGGTCATGCATCCCAGACAGATCCGCGAGACGTCCAGGCCCGTCGAACCGAGCTTCACGTACTGCATCGATGCTGCTCCTGCCTTCGGAGGGTTTCCAGGGGGAGCGTACGTGTTCGATCGCACTCGAAGTCGCGGCCGACGGGGGTTCCTGACGGACCGTCACCGTCGTCGACGGCGTCCGGCCGTCAGTCGCTTCCGACCAGGTCCAGGGCCCGTACCCACCCGAACTCCGGCCGGCCGCCGTCCTGCCCCGGCTCTCCCGTGTACGGCTCGCCGAACCGCACGCCCATGCCCCGCAGCCGTTCGACGCTGTCGCGGTAGGCGGGGTGGGCGGCCAGCGCGTCGGCCACGCACGGCAGGACGGCGATCGGCACCCCGAGCCCCGCCACCTCGCACAGGGTGCCGAGGGCCAGGGTGTCGGCGATGCCGGCCGCCCATTTGTTGACGGTGTTGAAGGTGGCGGGGGCGACGATCACGGCGTCCGGTGCCGGGAAGGGACGTGGCTCGCCGGGAGTGCGCCAGGCGGAGCGGATCGGGCGGCCGGTTCGGGTCTCGACGGCGGCGGTGTCGAAGAAGCCGTTCATCGCGACGGGTGTCGCGATGACGCCCACCTCCCAGTTCCGTTCCTGCGCGGCGGTGATCAGCTTGCCGACGTCCGCGGCGACGCCGGCGGCGCAGACGACGACGTAGAGGAAGGGCGTGCGGGCGGCCTGTTCGGTCATCCGGGAAACCCTAGCGACGTGCCCGGACTCACCGGAGGGGGAAGGTGTCCGCGCGTTCCGACTCCGGCCGGGGGCCGTGGATCCGGCGCTCCTTCTCCTCGATGCGCACGTCGTTGATGCTCGCCTCGCGGCGGGCCATCAGGCCGTGCTCGTCGAACTCCCACAGTTCGTTGCCGTAGGAGCGCCACCACTGCCCGTCGGCGTCCCGGGACTCGTACTGGAAGCGGACGGCGATGCGGTTGCCGTCGAAGGCCCACAGGTCCTTGCGCAGCGCGTACTCCCGCTCGCGCTCCCACTTGCGGGTCAGGAACTCGGCGATCTCGGTGCGTCCGGTGACGAAGGTGCCGCGGTTGCGCCAGACGGAGTCGGGCGAGTAGGCGAGGGAGACCTTGTGCGGGTCGCGGGTGTTCCAGGCGTCCTCGGCGGCCTGGACCTTCTGTGCGGCGGTCTCTCGGGTGAAGGGCGGCAGGGGCGGGCGGTCGGTCATGAATTCTCCCTGACAGCAGGGGAGAACGAGCGTTCTCCGCGTGGCTGCTACCGTAGGAGAACGCTCGTTCTCGCGTCAAGGAGGGTCGTACATGGACAGCGCGCTGGCCCGGGAGCGGGCGCTGGACGCCGCCGAGGAGCTGTTCTACGGGCGGGGGGTGCAGTCCGTCGGCATGGACGACGTCCGCGGCACCTCCGGGGTCTCGCTGAAGCGGCTCTACCAGTTGTTCCCGGCGAAGGAGCTGCTGGTGGAGGCATATCTGGAGCGGCGCGACGCACGCTGGCGCGGGCAGCTGGCCGAGTACGCCGAGCGCCGGGTCGGGCCGGAGGAGCGGATCCTGGCCGTGTTCGACTGGCTCGGGACGTGGTTCGCCGAGCCGGGCTTCCGCGGCTGCGCGTGGCTCAACGCCTACGGCGAGCTGGGCGCCACCTCCGAGCGCGTGGCCGGCCAGGTACGCGCGCACAAGCGGGCGTTCCGGGAGTACCTCGGGGCGCTCGTGGCGGCGGCGGGACGGCCCGACGCGCTGGCCGGACAGCTGTTCCTGCTGGCCGAGGGTGCCATGGTCACAGCGGGCGTCACCAGGAGCGCCGAGCCCGCGGCCGAGGCGCGCGAGGCGGCCCGGCGGCTCCTGGAGGCAGGGTGAGGTCCCGGGTCAGCCAACCGTCTCGGACACGCTGATGGCGCCGACCGGGCAGGCGCGGGCCGCTTCCCGCAGCAGCGGGCTGCCGCTGTCCTTCGCGCCGGGCAGCAGGGTGCTGTAGCCGTCGTCGTCCTGGGTGAAGACGTCCGACGCGGTCAGGGCGCACTGGCCGGCGCCGATGCAGACGTCCAGGTCGATGTCGATGTGCATGGGCGGAAGCCTCTTACCAGGTCACGGGGAGTTCCAGCATCCCCTGGATGGTGTCGCCGGGCTTGAAGGGGATCTCCTCGGCCGGGGCGGCCAGGCGCAGGGTGGGCAGCCGGTCGAAGAGGCTGTGCAGGGCGATCTCCAGCTCGGCGCGGGCGAGGTTCTGGCCGAGGCACTGGTGGATGCCGAAGCCGAACGCGACGTGGTGCCGGGCCGGGCGGCTCCAGTCGAGGGTGTCCGGCTCGGGGTAAACCGTCTCGTCGCGGTTGATGACGGAGGTCGCGAAGACCACCCCCTCGCCCTCGCGGATCGTCGTCCCGGCCACCTCGATGTCCTCGACGGCGAGGCGCAGCATGCCGTCGGCGATCGAGAGCATCCGCATCAGCTCCTCGACGGCCCCCGGCAGCAGCCGCGGGTCCGCGCGCAGCTCGGCGAGCCGCTCGGGGTGCTGGAGCAGGGTGAAGGTGCCGAGCGAGATCATGTTGGCGGTCGTCTCGTGGCCTGCGACCAGCAGGATGAGGGCCATGGCGATCAGGCCCTCGCGGTCGAGGTCGCCCTCGCGCAGCTGCCGGTGGACGAGGTCGTCGAGGAGGCCGGTGCCGGGGTCCTGCTGCTTGCGGTCGATCAGCTCGCCGAAGTACGTCTCCAACCGGTCGCGGGCGTCGAGCACATCGGCGGTCTCGGGGCCGCGCAGCAGCCGTCGCGACTGGGCCTCGAAGAAGTCGTGGTCGGAGTACGGGACGCCCAGCAGGGCGCAGATCACCATGGACGGCACGGGCAGCGCGAAGGCGCTCACCAGGTCGGCGACCGGGCCGGCGGCGATCATCGCGTCGAGCCGTTCGTCCACGATCTGCTGGATCCGTGGCCGGAGTTCGACGGCCCGCTTGAGAGTGAAGTCCCCGACGACCATCCGCCGCTGGGCACGGTGCTCGGGGTCGTCGACACCGAGCAGGGCCGTTCTGCGGTTGCGGATCCCCGCGAAGCGTTTGTTGGGGGCGGGGAAGCCGGGCCGGTCGCGATTGGACGACAGGCGCGGGTCGGCCAGCAGCGCGCGAGCGGTGGCGTGCCCGCTCACGAGCCACGCCTCGCGTCCGTCGAAGAGGGTGATGCGGGTCAGGGGGCGTTCGGTGCGCAGCGCGTCGTAGGCGGCGGGCGGGTGGTAGGGGCAGGTCCGGCTCTGAGGGAAGGCGACGGGTGCGGTCGTGTCCGTCATGAAGACCTCGCAGACGAGTAGTGCGTCGTACCGATCGTCATTAGATGCCCAAGGCACCTATAGGGCGACGCGAAGTTCGGCCAGATCGCCGGTGGCGGCAACATGGCCGGGGAACGCCGCCTGCCCGTTCGAACGCCCGGGGCAGGGGCGCGAGTTGCGGGTTCACCATCCTTGCCGGGGCGCGGGTGCGGCGGCGCCGATTCGAAAACCGGTTGTCGACGCGGCCGGGCGGGCCTCAGGATCCGGCCATGCCTACGTTCATCGCTCTCCTGCCGTTGCCCGCCGCCGCCGCTGCCGCGGGCCGACAGCAGCAGTCCGGCCGCCGGGGAGGACCGACGCCACCGCGGTCATGACGGCCGCGCTCGTCGCCGGGCTGCTCGCCGGGTACGGCATCGCCGTCCCCGTGGGTGCCGTCGGGACCTACCTCGTCTCCCTCACCGCCCGCACCACTGTGCGCACCGGTGTCTGCGCCGCGCTCGGCGTCGCCACCGCCGACGGGCTCTACGCCCTCGCGGCCACCCTCGGGGGCACCGCTCTGGCGTCCGTACTGCGACCGGTGCTCGGGCCGCTGCGCTGGGTGTGCGTGCTGGTGCTGCTGGCCCTGGCGGCGCGAGGCGCCGTCACCGCACTGCGGGAGTACCGCGACCACCGGCTCGCGACCCGTACGGCCCCCGCTCCCCCAGGCCCCGCCCGGGCCTATCTGGGTCTGCTGGGCATCACCCTGCTGAACCCCACCACCGTCGTCTACTTCGCGGCCCTCGTGCTCGGTTCCCAGGCCACCGGCCCGGCCGGGCCGGTGGAGCAGGGCGTGTTCGTGCTGGCCGCGTTCGCCGCCTCCGCGAGCTGGCAGGTGCTGCTGGCCGGGAGCGGTGCCCTGCTGGGCCGTGCACTGACCGGCCACCGGGGGCGGCTGGCGACGGCACTGGTCGCGAGCGGCGTGATGACGGCTCTGGCCGTGCGGATGGCGCCGGGGTGAGGGGCGTTTTACGGCCTGATCCGGCCCGGTACGGATGATTCCCGGGGGCACGAGTGTTCATGACGGGTGGCGATCAGCCGCGGACGCGACGATGGGACGGATGCCATGCCTCTCGAAGGCGAGTACGAACCCAGCCCGACACAGTGGGTGCGCAAGCAGGTCGAGCTGTACGAGAGCTCCGGCGGCACGGAGGGGACGACGCTCCAGGGCTCGAAGATGCCGGTCGTCATCCTCACCTCACGCGGGGCGCGGAGCGGGAAGCTGCGCAAGACGCCGGTGATGCGGGTGGAGCACGAGGGGCGCTACGCCGCGGTGGCTTCCCTCGGCGGGTCGCCCAAGCATCCCGTCTGGTACTTCAACCTCCTGGCCGATCCGCACGTGGAACTCCAGGACGGGCCGGTGAAGCAGGACATGACCGCCCGTGAGGTCACGGGCGAGGAGAAGGCGGCCTGGTGGGAGCGGGCCGTCGCGGCCTACCCGGCCTACGCCGACTACCAGAAGAAGACGGACCGGGAGATTCCGGTGTTCGTCCTGGAGCCGACCCAGGCCGGCTGAGTACGGGACCGGCTGCCCGGTGCGGGCAGCCGGCGGAAAGATTCTTGCTCCCCGGGTGTGTGAACCCGCGCCGAGGGGGCACGCGAGGTTCAGGCCCCGCCGCGTTCCCCCGTCGCGGCGGGGCTCTCTGCTGCCTCGCGGGCGAACCGGTCCGTCACGTCGAGGAATATCTGGTCCGCCTCGGGCACGGTCCGCGCGATGGACCGCTTGATCCGGACGGCGACCTCCTCGACGCGCTCACTGTCCAGGCCGGGCACGAGGTCCACGCGGGCGGCCACGAGGGCCGTGTCCAGTCCGGTCTTCATCGTGAACAGCGCCTCGACACTGTCGATCTCCGGCTGGGCCCGCAGCAGCGACTCGATCCGCCCGCTCGACTCCGGGTCCGCGGCCTCGCCGATCAGCTGGTCGCGGGCGTCACGGCCCAGCCGGAAGGCCACGTAGACCAGCAGCGCGCCGATCGCGAGCGAGGCGGACGCCTCCCACACCACCTGGCCGGTGACCATGTGCAGCGCCATGCCGACGATGGCGAGGGTGACGCCGAGCACCGCGGTGCCGTCCTCGGCGACGACCGTGCGCAGGGCCGGGTCGCGCATGCCGGCACCGGCGCCGCCCTGCTTGCGCACCTGGTAGAGCGCCCGCAGCAGCGAACCGCCCTCCGCGAGGAGGGCGATCCCGAGGACGATCAGGCCGGCCACATAGCCGCCGAGTTCCTCCTCCGCACCGCTCGCCAGGGCCTCGAAGCCCTGGAAGAAGGAGAAACAGCCGCCCATGACGAAGATCCCGACGGCCGCGAGGAGCGACCAGAAGAACCGCTCCTTGCCGTAGCCGAAGGGATGACGCCGGTCGGCGGGGCGGCGGCTGCGGCGCAGTGCCGCGAGCAGAAACACCTCGTTCAGGCTGTCGGCCACCGAGTGGGCCGCCTCGGACAGCAAGGCGGGCGACCCCGCCGCCAGGCCGCCGACGGCCTTGGCCACCGCGATCACCAGATTGGCCGCGAGCGCCACCAGCACGGTGACGCGAGTCCTGCGATCACTTCCTTCATCAGTCACCCACGCCGATTGCCCCGGTCGGCGGTGCTCACACCGTGCCGTCGGCGGAAAACGGGGAACGCGTTCACCAGGGTCCACGTACGGCAAGGAGGTCACACCCATGAGCCGCGACGACGGCGACGACGGCAACACCGGCTACGGAAGGAGGAGGTTCAAACGGTCCAAGGCGCATTTCGCGGACCGCATCACCGCGGACGGCCGGGACGGCTGGCCGGTCGAGGCCGGCCGCTACCGTCTGGTCGTCAGCCGCGCCTGCCCGTGGGCGAGCCGGTCGCTGGTCTCACGGCGGCTGCTCGGCCTGGAGGACGCCCTGTCCCTGGCCGTCGCCGACCCGATCCAGGACGACCGCAGCTGGCGCTTCACCCTCGACGAGGACGGCCGGGACCCGGTCCTCGGCATCCGCTATCTCAGCGAGGCCTACGACCGGCGCGAGAGCGACTACCCCGGCGGGGTCAGTGTGCCGGCGATCGTGGACGTGCCCAGCGGCCGGCTGGTGACCAACGACTACCAGCAGCTCACCCTCGACCTCGCGACCGAGTGGACGGCCCTGCACCGGGACGGCGCGCCCGACCTGTACCCGGACAAGCTGCGCGACGAGATCGACGAGGTGATGGCGGGCGTCTACGAGGACGTCAACAACGGCGTCTACAAGGCAGGTTTCGCCACCGGGCAGGAGGAGTACGAGGCCGCCTGTGCCGGGGTGTTCCGCCGGCTGGAACTGCTCGCGGACCGCCTGGAGCGGCAGCGGTACCTCGTCGGCGACACGATCACCGAGGCGGACATCCGGCTGTTCACCACGCTGGTGCGCTTCGACGCGGTCTACCACGGTCACTTCAAGTGCAACCGCTGGAAACTGGCGGAGCACGAGGTGCTGTGGGCGTACGCCCGCGACCTCTACCAGACACCCGGGTTCGGCGACACCGTCGACTTCGACCACATCAAGCGCCACTACTACCAGGTGCACACGGGCATCAACCCGACCCGCGTCGTGCCGCTCGGCCCGGACCTGTCCGGCTGGCTGGCCCCGCACCACCGCGAGGAGCTGGGCGGCCGCCCGTTCGGTGACGGCACACCGCCCGGGCCGGTCCGCGCCGAGGAGCGGATCCCGGCGGCGCACACCCCCTGACCCCCTTCAACCCCCTACAGCTACCAAGGAGTTCCCGTGGCAAAGAAGAAGAAGATGTCCCTCGCGTACCAGCCCCTCGGGTTCGTGCTCGGCTGGTCGGGCGGCTGGCTGGCCGGGCTCGCCTTCCGCAAGACGTGGATGGCGATCCGGCACGAGGAGGACGCGCCCGACGCGCTGGACAAGGACCGCGGCTGGGGCGAAGTGCTGCTGGCCGCGGCGATCCAGGGCGCCATCTTCGCGGTGGTGCGCAGCGCCGTGGACCGTGCGGGCGCCAAGGCGATCGAGCGTTCGACCGGAACCTGGCCGGTCGGTGAGAAGGGCGGCCGGGACTGACACCGGCGCGGCCCCGCCCGGCACCGTACCGGGCGGGGCCGCGCCGTGCGCCCGGCCATTCCTCCGGATCGTCTTCGTGGGGGCGGGACTCGGGACGCAGGGCGACGGCCAGGGCCTGCCGGCGCCGGGCGCTCGCCGGGCTCAGCCCTGCTTGGGTGCCGTCGGGGCGGTGCGGCGCA
Organism: Streptomyces sp. WAC04114; assembly: GCF_019733245.1. Classification (NCBI taxonomy): domain Bacteria; kingdom Bacillati; phylum Actinomycetota; class Actinomycetes; order Kitasatosporales; family Streptomycetaceae; genus Streptomyces; species Streptomyces sp. WAC04114. Next base: position 31,166 of record NZ_JAIGQA010000050.1, on the reverse strand, counting down.
AGGTGAAGGAGTGGCCTGCCGGGTCGGCGTAGCCGCGCTCCTCCAGGGGGCCCGAGGGTTCCTTGGCCTCCAGGGGGCGGCCGCCCAGGCCGATGACGCGGCGTTCGACCGCGTCGAGGTCGTCGACCACGAACTCCAGGTGGGCCTGGAGGGAGTTCTCGGGGCGCGGCCAGCTGGGCGGGGTCGCGTTGACGTCCCGGCGCAGTGCGATCCGGAAGCCGTCGGCGCTCTTGATCTCCACCCGGTTGGCGGTGGCGTCCGACTCCTCCCCCTCCAGCAGTTCCTTGTAGAACGCGGCGAGCTTCTCGGGCTCGGCGCAGTCGAGCACGAGGACCCCCGCTTTCACCAGTGCCATGTCTCCTCCGCAGGATTCCGGTCGCGGGGCGGTCGTGCCCCGCGGACCCGTACCTTGCGGATATCCCGGAGCGGCGGATTCAGTCGGCCTTCAACCACCGCCCGTCGCGCATGAGTTCACGCCCGTCGAGCTCGTCGGCCTCCCGCCAGGCCTGCACCCGCCGCGGCACGACACGGAAGTAGAGGTACGGCGTGGCGAGCCGGCGGGGATCGAACCCGGTCTTGGCGGCGAAGAGTTCGGCGTCCTCCTCGGCCAGCTCGCCGGGCTGGACCGTCTCGACGGTGCCCTCGACGAGGACGACGTCACGGGTCGGCCCGATGCCCACCCGGGCCCGGCCGGAGGCGGCCAGGTTCCGACCGGTGGTGCTGGAGGCGGGCGTGGCGAACAGCAGATACGAGCCGTTCCAGAGGAACGACAGCGGGACGAGGTACGGCGTCCCCGACGCGCCGTCGGCCGTGGCGACCCAGGCGTCCACGTCGTGTTCCAGGCGGTGCAGGGTGTCCTTCTTGCGCTGGTCGGCGCTGCGTACGGGTGTGGGCGTCATCGTCGGTGTGCCTCCTGAGGAGTCGTGGGACAGACCGAGTCCAGTGTGCCGCCGGGCGGCCGCGGAGGCCCGGCGGACGCGACACGCCGAGTGAGGGACGAGGGAGTATACGCAGCTCAGGAGCCTTGAGCAGTAACGGACGTCACGGTCCGGTCACGCGTAGATCAATTACGTGTTGGGCAGATTGGCTCCGCTTCAACTTTCGTGCCACGAACCCCGGTTCGAGCGGATGTGCGCTCACCCTGACCGCCCACCCGCACAGGCGGGGTGATTCGTGCTGCCGTGACCACAGCTTGAAGGGAGACCCGTGTGAAACCTCGAGTCGTAGGCGGTGGTCCGGAGATTTCCACCGACACCTTCCTCCCGGCCCGTCCGAGCGCCCGGCTCCAGTCCGCGGAGGCCGGGGACGCCCTGGCCCGCCTCTTCGCGCACCACACAAAACGGTGCACGGACGAGTTCCGCGCTTCCCAGAACGCCGCTCGGCAGCGGCTGGACACACTCGGATCCCCTCACTCCGGGACCACGTTGCATGTCGAGGGAGCCCTCCGCCTGGCGCCACGCGCCTTCCTCCCGCCCGATGAGCAGGGCTCCGCCAGGTTGCGGCGGCTCGACGCCGGCCTGCGTGTGATCGAAGCGGCCTTTCCCCAGGTCAGCACCGATATCGAGCTGTGCAGACTGACCTGCGCGATGCTGGAAGGGGCGTGGAGGAGCCGAGCACTCGCCGCGCCGCGCGAGGAGGATCAGACCGCCGAATGCGACTGCTCGCTGTGCGGTCGGCTGCCCACGCCCCCCGACCGCACACCGGCCGACTACGGTTGGCGGCAGAGCGCCGGCCGTCCCCTCACCGTCAAGACCTGGCCCTACCACCGGGAACTCGACAGCGTCCTGACCGGTGGATGGGTCCTGGCCCGGATGCTGAACGACTTCGAACGAGACCTCGGCTACCGCCACCGCTTCGAGGACGACATCCTGCTCTTCCACGAGTACAAGCGCGTGATCGACACCATAGACACCACGCACCTCACCCAGGTCATCGAAACCCGCCTGGCCGAGAATTTCAGCACCAACACCGCACGGGCCCTGGTCTGCGGCCTCTACGCGGCCCACAAACGATCGGCGGACGAGTACTGGCTCCAGCAGCACCACGCGGGCAGCGTCGTACTCCCCCAGACCAACCCGCTCAGCCAGAGCGCCTACTCCGTCCTGCAGATGATGGACTGCCTGTTCTGGCACGTCTCACCCGACACAGAGCTCTGGCAGGAGGAACACCTCGCCTCCCTGCTGTTGTGCCGCGTCGTCGACGACATGGTCGACGTACGAGCCGACGCCCTCACCGGCGAGATCAGCAACTTCTGGCTCGCCGACATGCCCTCCCACGTCAAGGTCCTCTACGCTGCCGCCGCCATCGCCCTCATCAAGTACGGCTGCATGCCCGAGGCGCATTCCCCGATGTGGAACACCTGGCTGATGCCCAGCACCATCGTGTGGCTGGGGCTCACGGGACGCCACGCCCTGTGGTTCGACGGCATCACCCAGGGACTCCCCCCGGCCGAGGGGTGCCCGTTGTGCGACCTTCAGCCCGACGCATGCACCGGTGTCCTCACCCACGGCACGACCCTCACCATCGCCCCGCGGCCCACCGCACCGACTCTGGGCACCCACGCCGCCGAGCTGTCCGCCCGCTGCCGGGCCCGGTACCCCAAGGCATGGCCCCTCTTCGACGCCGAGCTGCGTGCCTTCGAAGCACTGCACGGTCCCTGGCACGGCAGCATCGACAGCACCTGGGAGGTCCTGCGCCGCACGTACATCACCGCTGTGGAGGCGGCCGGCGCCGCACCGTCCACGGCCCGCGCTCGTGAGATCCAACAGGACTCCGGCGCAGTCGGAGCCGAGTACTTCCACACCCTGCAAGACCCTCGGACCGGGAGGGAGGACATCGCCCTGCTCGCCTACATGTTCGGCTGCGCCCACCCGCATTTCCTCTGGAGCGCCACGGGATACCGGCCCTCGGACCTCACAGGCGACTGGCTCGACGGCTGACGCCGCTGCCCGGCCGGCAGTGCCGGCCGGGCAGCGGCGTTCCGGGCCTATACGTCGAACTCGACCGGCAGGGTGTCCAGCAGGGACATCCATGTGGACGCGGTCGAGGTGAGCTCCCCCGACGGCACGGCCAGGCGCAGGCCCGGCAGACGGTGCAGCAGGACGTCCACCGCGATCTCGATGACGGCCATCCCGATGCTCTGCCCCGGGCACTCGTGCGGACCCGCACCGAACGCCAGGTGCGCCTGGTTGCCGTGCACCGAGACACCCAATTCCGGCCGGATCTCGGGGTCGAGGTTGCCCGGGGCGAGACCGATGACGAGCAGGTCGCCCTCCTTGACGTGGTGCCCGCCCAGCTCCACGTCGCCGACGGCGAAGCGCCCCGGCAGGACGGCCAGCGGCGGCGAGTCCCACATGGCCTCCTCCACCACCGCCGAGATGTTCAGCTGACCACTGATCAGGCCGGAGAGCCGGGAGTCGTCGGTCAGGACCAGCGCCAGCACCCGGGCCAGCAGGTTGGTCGTCACATGCGCGGCGATCAGCACCGCGCGCAGGTGGGAGACAACCTCGTCGTGGTCGAGCCCCGCGTGATGCTCCAGCAGGCCGGTGGCGAGGTCGGAGCCGGGTTCCGACCGCCTGCGTTCGGCGAGTTCACCGAGGATCTCCTTGATCACGCCGTCGTGCAGGACGGCGTCCTCGCCGCCCCGCATCACCTGGGCGCAGGACTCGACCAGGCGGCGTCCCTCGGCCTCGGCGAGCCCCAGCACACGCGCCACCACGACCATCGGCAGACAGTCGGCGTAGTCCGCCACCAGATCGGCGCGGCCGGAGTCCGCGAACGTGTCGATCTGCTTGTTGGCGAAGCGCATGGCGTGGCGGCGGACACCGCGGCCGGCGGCGGACTGCAGCGCGTCGTTGACGGCTCGGCGCAGTCGGCGGTGCGCCTCGCCGTCCTGGGACACGCAGTCGGGACGCCAGGCCAGCATCGGAACGAGCGGAGAGTCGTCCGCGATCCGGCCCTCCCGCAGGTCACGCCATGTCCGCGCGTCCCGGGCGAACTGGAGGGGATTCTCGAGCACTCGCCGGCTGTCCCGATAGCCCAGTACCAGCCAGGCGGGGATGTCGCCCTCCAGCAGCACCGGTGCGACCGAGCCGTGTTCCTTGCGCAGCCGCTCGTAGATGCCCCCGGGGTCGGTCGCGGCCTCCGGCCCGTACAGCCGGGTGAGGTCGCCGCCGTGATGGGCCACGGGGCAGCCGCGGCCCTGGAGGGAGTGTTCGGTCGAGTCGTTCATCGGGGCTCCAGGGCCACGGCCGAGCGTTCCTTCAGATGGTGGATCAGGGCGACGAGGACGTCCCGGCTGGAGGCCCGGTCGCGGGCGTCGAAGGCCACGACCGGGGTGTGCTCGGGGATGTCCAGGGCGTCCCTGATCTCCTCCGCGGGGTAGTTCCGGGAGTCGGGGAAGACGTTCAGCGCGACGACGAAGGGGACCTCCTGCCGCTCCATCTCCTCGATCGCCCGGAAACTGGACTCCAGACGGCGGGTGTCCACCAGGACGATCGCGCCGAGCGCACCCTTGAACAGCCCGTTCCACAGGAACCAGAACCGTTCCTGCCCGGGCGTGCCGAACAGGTACAGCACCAGACTCTCGTTGATGCCGATCTTGCCGAAGTCCAGGCTGACGGTGGTCTGCGTCTTGTCGGCGACGCCGATGAGATGGTCGACGTCGGCACTGGCCTGGGTGAGGGTCTCCTCGGTGGTGAGCGGCTTGATGTCGCTGACCGACCGGACCATGGTGGTCTTCCCGGTGCCGAACCCGCCGGCGATCATCACCTTCACCGAGCGGGTGTCCCCGGCCGAGCCTCCGGGTTGGTCAAAGCCTTTCAAGTCCACTGAGTACCTCCTCAAGGAGCGCGAGGTCGGGCCCGCGGCCGGCGTCGTGCGCCGGGATGGGGTTACGGGCTTCGACGCGACCTGCGTCCAGCAGGTCCGACAGCAGCACCGCGAGAATGTTGAAGGGGAGCCCGAGGTGAGCGCCGAGCTCGGCGACCGAGAGCGGGTCGCGGCAGCGCCGGAGGATCTCCTCGTGCTCGTGCTGCATGCCCGTCAAGGGGGCGGCACGGGAGATGACGAGGGTCGCCACGTCGAGGCTCGACGCCGAACCGCCCGGTCCGCTGCGCCCGCCGGTGAGGACGTAGTAGCGCTCGAGACCGGACGGGTCCGACGGTCTGCGGGGAGCACTCATCCAGAGTGCTCCTCCAGGCGCGGAGTGGTGCCGAGGAGCTCACCCATCCTGCGAGCCAGGTCCCTCATCTGGTGGCCGAGCAGGCCCTGGTCGAGGCCTTCCCTGGCGAGCACGCCGAGGTACGTCTCCACACCCGCGCGCACGACGAAGAGGTGCCCGCCGTCCACCTCGATCATCGCGAGGCGCAGCTGCCCGGCGTACTTGGGGAACTGCTCGGCGACCGGCTGGGCCAGGGCCTGCAGGCCGGCCACCACGGCGGCGAAGCGGTCGACGTCGTCGGGGTCTTCGGCGCCGTAGGAGGTGATGGCCTTGCCGTCGCTGGAGGCCACGAGGGCGAAGCGGATCTCCTGGATGCTCTCGACGAGATCGCGGAGCGCCCAGCTCACATCTGTTCCTTGCTGCGTCATGGGACTAGTCGCTCTCTTCGGTGCGGTGCTCGGTGTACTCGCGGCCGGCGAGGGGGTCGCGTTCGCCGGCCGCCTCGGAGGCCTCCGCCGCGTCGCGGCCGGCGGTGGCGAAGGCGGCGAGACCCGAGAAGGACGCGTCCGGCGGGACGGCGGCCACCGTGCCGCGGTCGGTCCGTTCGGCCGGTTTGGGCGCCTCCGTCTCGTTGCGCTTGCTGCGGCGCCGGGGCAGTCCGCCGGGCGTGGTCTCCCCGGACTCGGTTGGCGTGGCCCGTGATTCGGGTTCGGCAACCGTCTCGCGGACCGGTGCGGCCGCGGCGGTGCGGACCTCCGGCGCGGGCGCGGCCGGTGCGGTCGCGGCCGTCGGCAGGGGGCTGAAGTACTTGTGCGGCACCACGACCACCACGGAGGTTCCAAGCCAGGGCGAGTCCGCGAAGGTGACGCGGATGCCGTAGCGGCGGGCGAGGGCTCCGACGACACGCAGGCCGATGTTGGCGTCCTCGGTGATGCCGCCGAGGCCCGCGCCGGGCGCGGTGCCCGCGAGGGCGTGCTCGGCCTCGCGCTTCTTCTCCTCGCTCAGGCCCTTGCCGGAGTCCTGGATCTCGATGCCGACGCCGTTGGGGACCTCCTTGCCGGAGATGAGCACCGGCTCGGTGGGCGGCGAGTAGCGGGCCGCGTTGTCCAGGAGGTGGGCCAGGATCAGCGTGAGGTGGTCGACGAGGCCGCCGTCGACGCCGAGTTCGGGCAGGTGGCGCACCTGGATCCGGTGGAAGTCCTTGATCCGGCCGATGCCGCCGCGCACCACGCTCAGCAGCCGCTGCGGTTCCTGCCACTGTCGGCCGGGCCGGTCGGAGCCGCCGAGCACACCGATGCTCGCGGCCAGCGAGTCGGCGGGGCCGAGCTCCTGGTCGAGCTCCATCAGGCCCCGGGCGACGGCCGGCAGCCGGCCGTGCTCGCCCTGCATCTCGTGCAGCCGGCCGCGGAGCTTGCTGGTCAGGACGTGGATGCGGTTGCCGATGCTGATCACGGCCTGCTCGGCGGAGGTGGAGCGGTCGAACTCCGCCTCGAGACCGATCAGGGAGGTGCGCAGCAGCTTGCGCAGTTCGGTCTGGAGTTCCGAGCTGACCTTGGCGCACTGGTTGACCGTGGGCAGCAGGTCGTCGATGGCGTCGCCGGAGCGCAGCTTCTCCATCGCGTCGGGCAGCTGCTCGTCGGCGAGCCGGGCGACCGCGGCGAGCTGGTGGGAGAGCTGCTCCTGCCAGACCGCGGCCTGGTCGGCGAGCTGGGCCTCGTACGACGTGGCCTGCTCGGTCAGCCGTTCCTCATAGGCCCGGGACCGCTCGGCGAGCTGCGACTCGTACGTCGCGGTCCGGTCGGCGAGCTGCGACTCGTAGGCGGCGCTCTGGTCGGCCAGGCGCCGCTCGTAGGTCGCGTTCTGCTCGTTGAGCTGGGATTCCAGGCCGGCGCGATCGGCGGCGAACTTGCGTTCAAGTCCCGCCACATGCTGCTGCCACTGCTGGTTGTGCTCGGCCTGCGTGGTGCGGAAGGAGCCCTCCGCGCGGTGCAGTTGGGCCCGGGTGCGCAGCAGCAGGCGTACGCACACGGCGCCGGCAGCCGTCGCCGCTATGCCGGCGACGGCCACGGTTATTCGCTCCGAGCTCATGAACGTGGCGGCAACGGTCCCGCCTCCCAAGCCCAGCGGCATCAACCACCAGCTGTACCAGGCGACAGGGGCCCGCGCCGCCGGTGGCGGAGTGGCGAGTTCCATCTGCATCCTTCGAAGCAACACGAACGAACAGGGGGGGGTGGACCGCACTCATGAGTACGCACTGCGGGTCGACTGGACGCGATCGCGTCAACTCGCAGCGCCGATCGGAACCTTATCGGGTTTGGACCCCAAAGGATCAACCGCGGCCACCTGCTGGACGTGAGGGTTCCGTCACGCTCCGAAAGAAGGGAACAGGTCGACAAATGGCTTTGCCGTCAGGGAACTTGATTGTGCGTCAGAGCGCATGACGCCTCGCGCACCGTGCCGTGCGCCGGGGCCGCTGAGGTCAGCGGGCGGTCTGGAACGTGCGGCGGTAGGCCTGCGGAGAGACGCCGATCGCCGCGTTCAGGTGCTGGCGCAGGGACGCGCCCGTCGCGAAGCCGACCCGGCCGGCGATCTGGTCCACCGTCAGATCACTGGTTTCGAGCAGATGCCGGGCCCGGACCACGCGCTGCTGGATCAGCCAGCGGCCGGGGCTGAGGCCCACCTCGTCGTGGAAGCGGCGGGCGAAGGTGCGCTGGCTCATCCGGGCGTGGCCGGAGAGATCGGCGAGGGTGAGCGGTTCGTCGAGGCGTTCCAGGGCCCAGGCGCGGGTGGCGGCGGTGCTCGCGGCGCCCTGCTCGGGAACGGGCTGCTCGATGTACTGGGCCTGTCCGCCGTCCCGGAAGGGCGGGACGACGCAGCGGCGAGCGACGCTGTTGGCCAGCCGGCTGCCGTGGTCCTTGCGGACGAGGTGCAGGCAGATGTCCACGCCGGAGGCGGCCCCGGCGGAGGTGAGGAACGGGTGGTCGTCGACGAACAGCACGTCCGGGTCGAGATCGACGCGCGGGAACATGCGCCGGAACCGGTCGGCGACCTGCCAGTGAGTGGTCGCCCGGCGCCCGTCGAGGAGGCCGGCGGCGGCGAGGACGAAGGCGCCGGTGCAGATCGAGACGATGCGGGTGCCGGGGCGGATGAGCGCGAGCGCGGCGAGGACGTCGTCGGACACCTCGTCGGCCAGGTGGGAGGGCGCCACGGGCGCGATCACCACCGTGCCTGCCGTCGCCAGGGCTTCGGGGCCGTGCTCCACGGTCACGCCGAAGTCCGCATTGGTACGCACCGGACGGCCGTCGACCGAGCAGGTGATGACCTCGTAGCGGCCGTCGGCCGCGCCGAGGATCCGGCTGGGGATGCCCAACTCGAAGGGGTACACCCCGTCCAGGGCCAGAACCACCACTCGCTCACGTCGCATGGCACGATCCTATCGAAGGTTGGCAATCTTGCCATTGGCGGGGTGCGTGCGGACCGGCAGGCTGGTTGACCATGAGCCCACAGAACACGATGCGAGCCATCAGCCAGGACGTCCTCGGCGGTCCCGAGGTCTTGAAGGAAGTGCGGATCGAACGCCCGGCACCGAAGCCGAACCAGGTGCTGGTCCGGATGCGCGCCGCCGGGGTCAACCCGACCGACTGGAAGCACCGCGCGACCGGCGGGTTCCTGGGCGAGCCGCCCTTCGTCCTGGGCTGGGACGTCTCCGGGGTGGTGGAGGCGGTCGGCATCGGCGTCGTGGCCTTCGCGCCCGGTGACGAGGTGTTCGGCATGCTGCCCTACCCGTACGGGCACGGCTCGCACGCCGAGTACGTCATCGCGCCCGTCCGCGCCCTGACCCGGAAACCGGCCGGGGTCGACCACACCCAGGCCGGCGCGCTGCCACTGGTCTCGCTCACCGCCTGGCAGGCGCTGACCGAGCACGCGGACCTCCAGCCGGGGCAGCGGGTGCTGATCCACGCCGCGGCCGGCGGCGTGGGGCATGTGGCGGTGCAGATCGCCAAGGCCCGCGGCGCGTACGTGATCGGCACGGCGAGCGCGGGCAAGCACGAGTTCCTGCGCTCGATCGGCGTCGACGAGACGATCGACTACCGCGAGAGGGACGTCACCGAGGCCGTGAAGGACGTCGACGTCGTGCTGGACACGATCGGCGGCGACAACTCCCTGCACTCACTGCGCGTGCTGCGTCCCGGCGGTGTCCTGGTGTCGATCCTCCCCGTCGGCTCGGACGACCTCTACGAGGAGGCCGAGCGGCTCGGTGTACGGGCCCTGCGGATGCTGGTGGACGCCGACCGCAGCGGCATGGAGGCGATCGCGGACCTGGTGGAGACGGGCAAGCTGCGCGCCACGATCGCCGGCACCTTCCCCCTGGCCGAGGCCGCCGAGGCACACGCCCTCGGCGACACGGGCCGCACGACGGGGAAGCTGGTGCTGCTGAACGACTGAGCCGGCACCGCGGCGGGCGGTTTCAGAACGTCAGGACCGGCTTGATCGTCTTGCCGGACTTCATGTCCTGGACCGCCCGGTCGATGTCCTCGAAGGGATAGGTGCCGATCAGGCGGTGCAGGGGAAGCCGGCCGTGCTTCACCAGGTGGACCAGGGCCGGGATCATGGTCCGGGTCTCGCTGTCGCCGAGGGTGAGGCCGACGATCCGCTTGCCGCCGAGGAGGCCGTTGACGTCCAGGGCGACCTCGGTGCCGAAGGGCGGGGCGCCGACGACGACCAGGGTGCCGCGGGCGGCGAGCGCGTCGACGCCCTGGCGCAGAACCCCGACGTGGCCCGTGGTCTCCACGACACCGTCCGCGCCCTGGCCGCCCGTGATGCCGGTGAGGGCCTCGGCCAGATCGTCCCGGCTCGTGTCGACGGTGTGCGTGGCGCCCAGTTCCGACGCCAGACGGAGGCGTTCGGCGACCCGGTCGACGGCGACGATCCGCGTGGCCGGGGTGAGCGCCGCCGCCATCACCGCCGACAGGCCGACCGCACCGGCGCCGAGCACGACGACCGAGCCTCCGGTCTGAGGCTTCAGGACGTTCCACACGGCCCCGACTCCGGTCTGCACGCCGCAGCCCAGCGGGGCGATCGACTCAAGCGGCACGTCGGGGTCGACCCTGACCAGGCTGCGCTCGTCGGCCAACGCCCGCTCCGCGAACGAGGATTGGCCGAAGAAGTGGCCGCCCAGCGTCTCGCCGCCCCGGCTGATGGTGTGCGACCCGTCGGGCCGGCTGCCGCCGACCAGGTTCAGCGGCAGCCAGGTGGCGCAGTACGCGGGATGCCCGCCTCGGCAGTTGCGGCAGTCGCCGCAGGAGGTGAAGGAGAGCAGGACGTGGTCGCCCGGCGCGACGCCGGTGACGGCGGGGCCGACGGCCTCGACGACGCCCGCGCCCTCGTGGCCGAGCACCCCGGGCAGCGGGAAGGGCAGTCCGCCGCTCGCCACCCCCAGGTCGGTGTGGCACAGGCCGGTGGCGACCATGCGGACCAGCGCCTCGTGGGGGCCGGGTTCGTCGAGGACGACGTCGGAGAGGGTGAAGGGCGCGCCGCCGGACTCGACGACCGCGGCACGGGTGGTGGTGGGCATCGCAAGAGCTCCTTGACGGTGTCTCAGTCGAGCGAGACGACGACGGACTTGACCTTGGTGTAACCGGCGAGGGCCTCGGGCCCGTACTCGCGGCCGTGGCCGGAGTCCTTCACCCCGCCGAAGGGCACCGCGGGGTCGAGCATCGCCCAGTCGTTGATCCAGACGATGCCGGCCTGGAGCCGGCCCGCGACCCGGTGGGCGCGGGCGAGGTGGCTGGTCTGCACGCCCGAGGCCAGGCCGTACGGCGTGGAGTTGGCGAGGGCGACGGCCTCGTCCTCGTCGTCGAAGGGCTGCACGGTGAGGACCGGCCCGAAGATCTCCTCCTGGATCACCCGGGAGTCGTTCGCCAGGTCGGCGATGACCGTTGGCTTGTAGTAGTAGCCGCCGTCGAGGTCGAGCCGCTCGCCGCCGCAGACGACGCGGGCGCCCTCCATGCGGGCCAGGGCGACGTACTCCTCGACCTTCTTCAGGTGCTTCTCGGCGGCCATCGGGCCGATGACCGTGGCGGGGTCACGGGGGTCGCCGACCGGCACACCGGGCACCGCCTCGGCGAGGATCCCGAGCAGGGTCGGGTACACCGAGCGGGCCACCAGCAGACGCGGGCCGCCCATGCAGAACTGGCCGGTGTTGAAGACGAATCCCTTGATGACCGCGCCGACCGCCTTCTCCAGGTCGGCGTCCTCGAAGACGATGTGGGCGGCGTTCCCGCCGAGTTCCATGGTGACGGGCTTCAGCGCCCCTCCGGCGACGCTCGCCACGTGCCGGCCGATCGCTGTGGAGCCGGTGAAGGCGACCTTGTCGACACCCCGGTGCCGCAGCAGCGCCTCCCCCGCCACCGGGCCGGTGCCGGTCACGACGTTGACGACGCCGTCGGGGACGCCGGCCTCCTGGAGCAGCCGGGCCATGTACAGGGCGCTGAGCGGTGTCTCGTCGGCCGGCTTGTGGACGACCGTGTTCCCGGCCGCCAGCGCCGGGGCGAGCTTCGAACCGGCCAGGATCAGGGGGAAGTTGAACGGGGTGATCGCGGCGACCACGCCCAGGGGCTCGCGCTTGGTGTAGGCGAGGGCGTTGATGGGGAGGTCCCGCAGCGCGCCGTCCTGGCTCTGGGCGAGATGGGCGTAGTACTCGTAGTCGTTGGCCGCGTTGGTGACGTCGACCGCGCCGCACAGGGTGATCGGCTTGCCGACGTCGAGGCTCTCCAGGGCGGCGAGTTCGTCGGCGTTCTCCCGGATCAGCTGGGCGACGCGCCCCAGCACCCGGCCGCGCTCGCGGCCGCTCAGGCCGGACCACGCGCCGTCGTCGAAGGCCTCGCGAGCGGCGTGTACGACCGCGTCGACGTCGGCGGGGCCGGCTTCGGCGACGGTGGTGACGATCGTGCCCCGGGAGGGGTCGATCACCTCGGTGCGCGCCCCGTCGGCGGCCTCGCGCCATCGGCCCGCGATGAACAGGTGCCCGGGTGTGCTCTCGAAGGTGGTCATCGCCACTCCTCAGCGTTGTGCCCAAGTTTTCAACAAACAGGATTCCTGTCTGTGCGCAGTCTCTTTACGGACAGGAATCCTGTCAATGGTCTAGCCTGCCTCCATGCTCGACACACAGGTGACCAAAGCGCCCCCGTCCCTGCTCTACATGGTCAAGCAGGTGGAGCTCGTGGTGCGCTCCCACCTGGACGAGCTGGTCAGACCCTCGGGGATCACCGCGCTGCAGTACACGGCGCTGACCGTGCTGGAGCGGCACGACGGACTGTCCGCGGCCCAGCTGGCGCGCGACTCCTTCGTCACCGCCCAGTCGATCTCGGACCTGGTCCGCTCCCTGGAGGGCCGCGGACTCGTGCGCCGGGAGCGCAACCCGCGCAACCGCCGGGAGCTGCTGATCCTGCTCACCGACTCGGGCCGCGAGCTGCTGGCCCGGCACGCCGGGCCCGTCCGGGAGCTGGAGGAGCGGATGGTGCGTGACCTCACCGCGCACCAGACCGAGCAGTTCCGTCAGGCACTCACCAAGGCCTGGCACGCCCTGTCGTGATCCGGCCGGGCCTGAGCGACGCGCCCCGGAATCACGCCCGCGCACGCCCCGGCGTGAACCTCGGCCAACTCGGCCGGAATTCAAAGACATATGTCAATCGAACATGCTCAAATTCACTCGTTGGAGGGTAACTTGCACAGCGGGGAACGGTGTTGAGGCCGTCGCCCCTCCCCACGCACGGAGCAGGCTGGAGGCGATCTCGTCGTGCGGCAGGAACCTGCACCGCTCACCCGGCATCTGCGCGTCCGCCAGGAACGGGGACACACGGTGCTGGAGTTCCGCGGCGAGATCGACCTCGCAGCGGCCTCGGAGATCGCCCCGCATCTGGACCGGGAGACCGCCCGCCCCGCCGCCCGCATCGTGATCGACCTCAGCGGGATAGACTTCTTCGACTGCTCCGGACTGCGGCTGCTGTACCGGGCCCGCAGCCGGGTGCTCGACCGGCGGGGCCAGGTGCTGCTCGTCTGCGAGCACCCGCTGACGCTGCGCGTCCTGCGGATCACCGGCCTGTCCCGGCTGCTGCCTCCGCAGCCGACGCTGGACGCCGCCCTGGAGCAGCCCGAGGCGACGTCCCGCCCCTGACGGATGTGCGCCCCGCGTGCTTCCGCCGGAGTCGTTCCCTCTTTCAACTCGGCGGTCTGGCAGGGAGTCTGGCGGGCATCCGGACAGTAGGAAGGAGGGCCGTCGCATGACGACTCCCGTCAAGCGCCTCCCCAGGCGCATGCCCGGCTGGGCGAAGGTGGTGGCCGCGCTCGTGCTGGTGCTGGTCGTGTTCTTCGCCGGGCTCCGGCTGAGCGTGCTCCCGGGCCTGAAGGACCTGTTCGGCACCGAGACGCACGACCGGTCCGGTCCCGCGCTTCTGAAGTCCGTCCAGGACATCAGCCGCTACGACGCGGCCTCCGGCAACTTCCAGGTCGTCGTGGACCTGGAGAAGGACGCCAAGCTCCTGCCCGACGCGATCCGCGGCACCCGCACCCTGTACGTCGGTGCCGGCACCGTCGACGCCTACGTCGACCTGGGCAAGGTCGGCGAGAGGGACGTGAAGGTCAACGGCGACCGCACGTCCGCCACACTCCGGCTGCCCCACGCGCAACTGGGCAAGCCCGCCCTCGACCCCGACCGCTCCTACGCGGTCTCCAAACAGCGCGGTCTCTTCGACCGCCTGGGTGACCTCTTCTCTGACAACCCCAACGGTGAGCAGGCCGTGCAGAAGCTCGCGGTGCGGCACATCGGCGACGCGGCGAAGGAGAGCGAGCTCACCGCGCGCGCCGAGTCCAACACCACCGACATGCTCGAAGGCCTGCTGCGCTCCCTGGGCTTCAAGGAGGTGCGAGTCTCGTACGGGAGCTGATCGGTTCCCGAGGACCCCGGGCAGGGCGAGTGCCCCCAGCAGCGAGATGCCCACCAGGAGACGGCCTCGGCCGCGAGGGCGAGCGCCGGCGCGGCCGAGCAGGATCCCGAGCGGGGTCCAGTGCACGAGTTTCCCGGGCGAGGAGCCGGGCGAAGACGAGCGTGCCGACCGGGCCGAGCAGGGCCGGGACCAGGGCGGGATCGACGTAGAAGGTGCGGCGGCCGTACCTCTGGGCGAGGAGCAGCAGGCCGGGGCAGGCGACCGCGGTGGAGTGGTGCTGCGCGACGACCCGGCGCCGCAGCGGGCCGGTGGCGATGCCCCGCATCGCCGCGTCCGGACCGGCGCCCAGGGTCGGCGTGGCGGTGAGGATCCAGCCGTTCACCGGCGGGCCACGGCCCGTCGCGCGGCCCGGGCCGCGAGCGCTCCGAGGAAGGCGGCGCCCGCGCCGACGGCGAGTTCGAGCGGGGCGGCGGTGCTGACGAACACCAGCCACAGTGCGGTGAGCGCGGCCACACCACAGCGGCACCTCGGCCACGGCGCGGAGCGTCCCAGGCCTGTTCACACGCCGCCTCCGCGGTCATGCGTCGATGTGGCGGTCATCCAAGCGCCGCCCTGGCCGCGGGACGCGGCGGCGCGCGGCGGCTCCCCGCCGGGAGTGCTCCCGCGATTCGCGGGCAAACCGTGGGTGGGCACGGTCCCCGGCGACACCGCCGGGGACCGTGGCCGGGAATCACCCCCTTACGGCATCGTCGGCATGCCGGGGGGTAACCGCCCTGTCACGCAGGGATGTTGACGACTGGAGGACCCCCCATGGCCAGTGCAGCCTCACGCCCCCGGACCACCGGGTCCGGGAGCGAGCGACGCCCGCTCCCGTTGCCCGTCCGGCTGCTGGCGATGCTGTGCGCGTTCACGTTCATGGTGGCCTTCGCCGTGGTGCTGGCCCGGCTGACCCTGCAGCCCTCACCCGCCTCGGAGGCGCTGACCCACAGCAATCTCCAGCCGGGCAGCTCCCTGAAGGCCTACCTCGACCAGCCCGAACTGCGGGACGCCGTCAAGCAGATCGGCGGCAACATCCTGCTGGGCATTCCCTTCGGCGTCCTCGTGCCCGTGGTCGCCCCCCGTACCCGCGGCATACTGCGCGTGCTGCTCCTGACCGCGATCGTGATGCTCCTGGTGGAGTTCGCCCAGGGCGCCCTGGTCACCGGCCGCACCTTCGACATCGACGACGTCATCCTCAACACGACCGGCGCACTCATCGGTTACCTGCTCCTCGGGCGTCGTCTCAGCAGGGCCGTGCACGCGCGGAGGCCGCGCCCGGGCCGGGCGGCGGAGAAGCCGCCGGCGGAGAAGAAGCCGTCGGCGGGCAAGGCCTAGGCCCGGCAGGCCCTAGTGGACGGTCCAGGTGTACTTGTCGCCGCCCACCCAGCGGACCACGTCCGGGTCGTCCATGTCGTGCACGGGGATCCCGTACGCGGCCGCGGCCGCCAGCACGTCGGTGACGGACCGGGCCTCCCCGACCACCTGGCCGTCGATCTGCACGATCCGGAACGGCGGGTTGCCCGGCTGTACCCCGAGCACCTGGATCCGCGGGTGGGATATGTACGGGCTCGCGCTTTCGGTCATGCATCGAGCGTAGAACGCAACCGGCGGCGGCGCGGGTCCAGGACGCCCGCCGGGGCGTCCGCCGCTCAGGGGCGGCGCCAGTCGTGACCGGTCAGATGTGAACCGGCCTGCGGGCCCATCCGGAGCATGCCGCCGTCGACGCTCCAGGACGCACCGGTGACGTACGAGGCGTCCGGGCCGGCGAGGAAGGCGATGACGGCGGCGACCTCGCGGGCGTCGCCGGGCCGGCCGAGCGGGATGCCCGGGCGGCTCTCGGTGTGCGGGTCGGTGTCCTCCTGCCCGGTCATGGGCGTGGAGATCTCCCCCGGGGCGACGGCGTTGACGGTGATGCGGTGCTCGGCCAGTTCGAGCGCCATGACCTGGGTGAGCTGCCCGAGCCCGCCCTTGGCGGCGCAGTAGGGCGCGGCGCCCACCCGCGGCTCGTGCTCGTGGACGGACGTGACGTTGATGATCCGGCCGCCCTCGCCGTGCCCGATCATGTGCCGGGCCGCCTTCTGCCCGCACAGGAACGGCCCCACGAGGTCGACGTCGAGGACCTCGCGCACGTCGGACAGCTCCAGGTCGAGGAAGGGCGTCACGGTGCCGGTCCCGGCGTTGTTGACCAGCACGTCGATGCGGCCGAGCCGTTCACACAGGTCGTCGACGGTGTCGGCGGCGTCGGGCAGCCGGGTGAGGTCCATCCGGGCGACCTCGGCCCGCTGCCCGTGCGAGCGCACTTCGTCTGCCGTCTCCTGCGCGCCCTCGCGATCGCTGTGATAGGTGATGCCGACGTTCATGCCAGCCTGCGCCAGGCGTACGGCGGTGGCGCGGCCGATGCCGGAGTCGGCTCCGGTGATCACGGCGACCTTGCTGGGTGACGCGCTGGGGGCGGACATGACGAGCCTCCTCGTCGACGGGGCCGGGACGAGGCATCGCAGTACCCGGGGGGACACCGGGCAAACCGCGCCCCCCGTCGTGCGGCCCCCCGGGTGCTGGGGAACTCTTGAGGGGGAGGTGGCGATGGACCCCGTCGAAGCGCTGGACCGGATCGCCTTCCTGCTGGAGCGGTCCCTGGCACCGACCTACCGCGTGCGCGCCTTCCGCACGGCGGCACGCGTGCTGAAGGACCTGGGCGGCGAAGAGGTGCGCCGGCGGGCTGCGGACGGATCGCTGGAGAAGCTCAAGGGGGTCGGACCGAAGACGGCGCAAGTGGTGCGGGAGGCCCTGGCAGGCCAGGTGCCCGGCTATCTGTCGAAACTGGAGGGCGAGGCGCACGAACAGCCGGCCGTGCGGGGCGGGGAGAACCTGCGGGCGCTGCTGCGCGGGGACTGCCATCTGCACTCCGACTGGTCGGACGGCGGCAGCCCGATCGAGGAGATGGGCCGGGCCGCCGCTGAGCTGGGCCACGAGTGGGCGGCGCTGACCGACCACTCGCCGCGGCTGACGGTGGCCCGCGGCCTGTCACCCGAACGGCTGCGGGAGCAACTGGACGTGGTGGCCGAGCTGAACGAAACCTGGGCGCCGTTCCGGCTGCTGACCGGCATCGAGTGCGACATCCTCGAGGACGGCACCCTCGACCAGGAACCGGAGCTGCTGGACCGGCTCGACGTGGTGGTGGTGTCGGTGCACTCCAAGCTGCGCATGGACGCCCGGTCGATGACCCGGCGGATGGTGGCCGCCGTGCGCGATCCGCACTCGGACGTGCTCGGGCACTGCACGGGCCGGCTGGTCACCGGGCGGGGGCGGCCGGAGTCGGAGTTCGACGCGGACGAGGTGTTCGCCGCCCTCGCCGAGACGGGCACGGCCCTGGAGATCAACAGCAGGCCGGAGCGGCTGGACCCGCCGCGGCGGCTGCTGCGCCGGGCCGTGGACGCGGGGGTGCTGTTCTCCGTCGACACCGACGCGCACGCGCCGGGGCAGCTGGACTGGCAGATCAACGGGTGTGCGCGGGCGGAGGAGTGCGGGGTGCCGCCGGAGCGGGTGGTGACCACGTGGTCCCTCGACGAGCTCCGGGCCTGGACCCGTGAGCGGCGGGTGCCGTCCGGCGTGACGGGCGGCTGACGTGGTACCCGCGCGGCCGGAGAGGAAGGGACTGCACCTATGACAAGCGCGGGACGGGCAGCCGTGTTCGACGTCGACGGCACGCTGGTCGACACCAATCATCTGCATGTCGTGGCCTGGTGGGAGGCCTTCCGGCAGGCGGGTCACGACGTGCCGATGCACGCCATTCACCGGGCCGTGGGCCTGCCGTCGACCGACCTGGTCGCCCATCTGCTGGGCGAGGACCGGGACACGGACCAGGACGCCGACATCAGCGCCGGGCACAAGGCGCTGTACGGGCAGTACTTCGACCGGCTGCCCGCACTGCCGGGGGCGGGGGACCTGCTCCGGCGGCTGCACCGGGACGGCTGGACGGTGGTACTGGCCACCTCGGCGGGCGGTGCGGAGCTCGGCGCGCTGCGCCGCGCCATCGACGCGGACGAGGCCATCGCCGCCACGGCCAGCGCCGACGACGTCGCCGAGGGCAAGCCGTCCCCCGAGCCGGTCGAGCACGCCCTGGAGCTCGCCGGGGTCCCGGCGGAGCGCGCGGTGTTCGTCGGCGACACCGTGTGGGACATGCGCGCGGGCACCAGGGCCGGGGTGCGCTGCCTGGGCGTCCTGTGCGGCGGCATCCCGCGCGCCGATCTGGAGGACGCCGGCGCGGACGCGGTGTACGCCGACCCCGCGGACCTGCTGTCGGCCCTCGACGACGGCCTCATGGCATGAACCGACGTGAAACCCCCGGTCACGGGGATACCCGCAGCGCATGACGCGTGTGACGAGTGCCGTACAGCGGGCGGCGGGAGCCTTCCGCGGACGGAGGAACGACGAAAGAGACACCGGGGCCGCCTCGAACGGACGGCCCCGAGGAGCACCGACTGCACAGGGGCGGATGCGCGACCTGCAACAGGGGGCGCGTGGCGTACGGCCGATGGAGGCCGTACGGCGCGACACACGGGGCGCCTGGAACGCCGCGCGAGCGGCATGGCGCGGGCCGGGTCGGGAACGGGACCTGGTCGTCCAGTCGCTGAAGGCGGCCGGGGCGGCGGTGCTCGCCTGGTTGATCGGCGGTGTCTGGATGGGCGACCCGCTGGCGCTGATGGCGCCCTGGGTGGCGCTGGTGCTGGTGCAGGCCACGGTCTTCAGTTCCCTGGTGCAGGGGGCGCGGCAGTTCGGCGCGATCTGCGTCGGCACGCTGGTGGCCTCGGGGGCGCAGGCGGTCACCGACGACACGACGGGCGCGCTCGCCCTGTCCATACCGGTGCTGATGCTGCTCGCGAACTGGCCCCGCTTCGGCGACCAGGGCATCTACGCGGCGACCACGGCCCTGTTCACCATCTCCTCGGGCATGGTCAGCCTGTCCGCCGTCGGGCACCGGGTGGGGCAGGCCGCGATCGGCGCGGTCGTCGGCGTGGCCGTCAACGCGCTCGTGCTGCCGCCGATCCATCTGCGGGACGTGCGGGAGAACCTGGCGGCGCTCGCCCGGGAGGCCGGGGAGGTTCTGCACACGATCGCCGGCGATCTGCGCGAGGGCGACTGGGACGCCCAGACCGCAGCCGGCTGGGTCAGCGCCGCGAACCGGCTGGACCACCGTCTGAAGGCGCTGCGCTCGGCGCGCCGGTGGAGCCAGGAGAGTCTGCGCCTGACCTACGCCCCGCTGCGCGCCCTGCACCGCGTGCCGCACCAGGGGGTCCTGCCCGCGGTGGACGAGGACGAGCGGCTCAGCCGCGTGACCGGGCACGTCGCCACGCTGACCCGGGCCCTCGCGGTGTCCGTGGACGACACCCGCACGCCCGCCCCGCCCGAGGGCCCCGCCCTGCGCTCGTACGCGCGTCTGCTGGAGCTGATCGGGGACGCCCTGTGCGC
The DNA here is from genome assembly GCF_019733245.1 of Streptomyces sp. WAC04114. Taxonomy (NCBI): domain Bacteria; kingdom Bacillati; phylum Actinomycetota; class Actinomycetes; order Kitasatosporales; family Streptomycetaceae; genus Streptomyces; species Streptomyces sp. WAC04114. The sequence goes on along the minus strand of NZ_JAIGQA010000050.1, from coordinate 11,552 downwards.
GGAGGCGGACAGTCTGCAGCAGGGCAGTGTGGTCGCCCGGCCGGACGAGGAGACCGAGAAGGCGATGCAGGAGCTGCACGGGGAGTTGCAGGAAGGGCTGCGCCGGCATGCCGGGGAGGGGGCCGCCCACACCGCCGTACTGGGCACCCTGCTGCTCCAGGCGGAGAACCTCTGGGCCGAGACCGTCCCCGGCGACGAGGAGCAGTGACACACCTCACCGGGTGGGAGCGCCGCACACGGAACACCCCAAGGTGATTGCCCGTTGAACGAGATGCGGGTTCGGACAGGACCCGCACCGAAGCCGCCCCGGCCGTGATTCCCCCGTCCGGCCGGGGCTTCCCTCTGTCCACGTGCAAGACGCGCCACCCGGGTACTCGGTCACCTCTCGCGGAACCACGCGGCCGAGAGGAGCGCAAGGTGAGCAGCGCAAGGGGCATGCGGGTCGTCGTCACGGGGGCCACCGGCAACGTCGGCACGAGCGTGGTGCGCGCCCTGTCGGAGGATCCGGAGGTCGCCTCCGTGCTGGGCCTGGCCCGGCGGATCCCCGACTGGTCGCCCCCGAAGACGGACTGGGCCGCCGTCGACCTGGCCTCCGAGCGGTCCGATCTGGTGGAACGGTTCACGGACGCCGACGCGGTGATCCATCTCGCCTGGGCGTTCCAGCCGACACACGATCCGGCCGCGACCTGGCGCACGAACGTGCTCGGCAGCATGCGCGTCCTCGAGGCGGTCGCCGCCGCGGGCGTGCCGGTGCTGGTGCACGCCTCGTCGGTCGGCGCGTACTCCCCCGGCCCGAAGGACGACGCCGTCGACGAGTCGTGGCCGACGCACGGCTGGCCCGATGCCGCGTACTGCCGGGAGAAGGCCTATCTGGAGCGGGCGCTGGACACGTTCGAGCGCGATCGGCCCGAGACACGGGTGGTGCGGATGCGGCCCGCCTTCCTCTTCCGGCGGGAATCGGCGAGCGAGCAGCGCCGCATCTTCGGCGGCCGCCTCCTTCCCGGGCCGCTGGCCCGCCCGGAACTGCTGCCCTTCCTGCCCGACATCCCCGGGCTGCGGGTGCAGGCGCTGCACACGGACGACGCGGCGAACGCGTACCGGCTGGCGCTGCGCTCCGACGTCCGGGGCGCCTTCAACCTGGCGGCCGACCCGCCGGTCGACGCGCGGCTGCTGGGCGAGATGTTCGACGCGCGTCCGGTGCGACTGCCCCGCACCGCGGCCCGGTCGGCGATCGCCGCCGCGTGGGGCCTGCATCTGCTGCCCGCCTCCCCACACCTGTTCGACGCGGTGCTGCGGCTGCCGCTGATGGACTGCACGCGGGCGCGCACGGAACTCGGCTGGCGGCCGGAGCACACGGCGCCCGAGGTGCTGGAGGAGTTCCTGCTGGGCCTGAAGGAGGGAGCGGGGGCGCGCACGGAGCCGATGCGGGGACGCAAGGTGGGCTGATCCGGGCAGCGACCGGCGGATTCCCTGCCGACGAGGGCGGCCGGGGGGTTCCTGCTGGATGTCAAGACATGTCCGAGGGCCGCAGCCGACCCCCACAGCCGGCTGCGGCCCTCGGTGGGATGCCCTCCTCAGGCGGAGGGCTCGTCAGGCACCGGGTGCTCGGTCTGCTCCGTTCCCGAGCGCGGTGCTCCTTGCCGGCCCGTCCCCGCTTCGTCCGTGTCGGGGACGTCGTCGGCGGGCTCGTCGGTCTCCTCGTCGCTCTTCCGCGTGTCGTTGCCGCCGGTGCCCGAGAAGCGCGGGGCGACCTCCCACGGGTCCTCGCCGTCGTCGGCCTGCTGGTCCGGCATGTCCCGCGGGATGGGGTCACCGTTCTCGCCGGGTCCTTCGAGGCGGTGGTCGGTCACGGCGTGCTCCCTTCTGTGGTCCGGGCGCCACGCGAGTACCTCCGCGGTGATCGGCGAAACCTCAGCGCGGCGTCCGCTCCCGAAGTGCCGTGCGCCAGGCCGGGACCGGGTACTCCGGTGCCGGGTCGGGACGCCGTCCGCCGCGGGCGAAGAAGTCGGCGAGCGGCAGGATCGCGGCGCCGACCGTCACCGCGTCGGGCCCGAGGCGGCCGAGGTCGACGGTCACCTTCCCGGCGGGGTGGCGCAGCGCGTACGACATGGCGTGCCTGCGTACGGCGGGCAGGAAGCGCGAGCCGAGCGCCAGACCGGCCCAGCCGCCGATGAGGATGCGCTCCGGCTGGAAGAGGTTGATCAGGTCGGACAGGCCCGCCCCCAGGTACTCGGCGGTCTCCTCCAGGACGGCCAGCGCGACGGGGTCGGCGGCGGCGCCCTCGGACGGGTAGGCCGCGGCGAGCATCGTGGTCAGAGCGGTCTCCTCGTCGGTGCCGTCCGGCACGCGGCCGCCCTCCTCACGCCAGCGGGCGAGCAGCGACTCGGCACCCGCGTACGCCTCCAGACAGCCGAGCGCCCCGCACCGGCAGCGGCGTCCCCGCACCCGTACGGTCAGATGCCCCCACTCGACGGCGCGGCCCTGCTCAACGTCGGGGGTGACGAGGCTGGCGCCGACGCCGGAGCCGAACAGCACCACGACGGCGTTGCGGGCGCCGCGTCCGGCGCCGAACCACATCTCGGCCTGGCCCAGCGTCTTGGCGCCGTTGTCGATGAAGTACGGGACGGTGTCCGGCAGCGGGGAGCCGGCGCGCAGCAGCGCCTCCAGCGGGACGGCATCCCAGCCGATGGTCTGTCCGTGCACGAGTGCGCCGCGGTCCGCGGTGCGTTCGACGATGCCGGGGACGCCGATGCCGACGCCGAGGAGCCGCTCGGGCGCGAGGCCGGCGGTGTCCAGGACCTCTGCGATGCCGTGGCGGATGTGGTCGACGATGGCCTCGACCTCGTACCCCTGCGGCGACAGCGGGCGCTCGACGCGGGCGAGTTCGGTGAGGGTGAGGTCGAACAGCTCGACGCGCACCCGGGTCTCGCCGACGTCGACGCCGATCATGTGGCCGCTGCCGGGCGCGACCCGCAGCAGGGTGCGCGGGCGGCCGCCGTCGGAGTCGACGCTGCCGGCCTCCTCGACCAGCCCGTCGGTGACCAGGTCCGCGACGACGTTGCTGACGGAACCGGAGCTCAGGCCGGTCGCCGGGCCGAGTTCGAAGCGGCTGAGCGGGCCGTCGAAGTAGAGCCTCTGCAGCACGGCCGTACGGTTGGCCCGCCTGAGATCGCGTACCGTGCGCCCGTTCCGCACCGCCATGTGACTCCCCTCGCATCCCCTGTCCGACCTGCAACATACCGTCGGGGCCGGGCTCGGCGCGACATTCCTCCAACCCTTATTTCACGATGTGAGCTAACAGGCGGCCGACCCGGGCGGATCAGGCGGCCTCCGCGATCTCGTCCAGGGCCGCGACGAGCTCCGGGGCGACCCTCTCCTGCACCCAGCGCCGCTGCTCCTCGCCGGCTTCGCGGGGAACCGTCTCGGTGAGCATGATCAGGTACAGGTAGGCGCGGTACAGGGCGAGGCGCGTACGGGCCGCGGTGTCGAAGCGGGCGCGGCCGCCGCCCTCCCGGTAGCCCGTGAGGAACTCCTCGTCCTGCCTGATGTCGCCGAGCAGCGCGAGGGAGACGAAGTCGGCCAAGGGGTCGCCCCAGAACATGCGCTCCCCGTCGATGAGGCCGCCGATCCGGGTCTCTCCACCGGTGCGGTCGACGAGGATGTTGCCCCGCCACAGGTCGAAGTGGACGAGGCAGGGGGCCGTGACCTCGTCGAGGGCGTCGTACGCGGACGTGGCGGCTTCGGCCACCGCGTCGACGGGACGGGGCAGCCGGGCCCCGTAGCGCCGGGCGTCGTCGAGGACGGCGTCGAACATCGTCCTGAACGCGGTGCGCCAGTCGGGGGCGAGCGGGCCGAGGGCGCCGGAGGGGTAGCCGAATCCGGGGCCCGTCACGCGGTGCAGGCGGGCCACCTGGCGTCCCAGTTCCGTGCGCAGGGCCATCTGCTCGGTGTCGGTGAGCGTGCCGTCCCACGGCTCGCCCGGGACGGCCGTCATCAGCAGGAAGTCCTCCCCCGCGGACACCTCGTGCGGTGCGGGGACTCCGGCCCGGGCGGCCGAGCGGTAGAACTCGGCCTCCGAGACGAGCAGCCGCTTCTCGTGCCGCAGACCGGGGACGGCAGCGGCGGGCGGGACCTTCAGCACGTAGCGGCCGCCGTCGGTGAGGCGGAGTTCCTCGACGGTGTTGTACGTGCCGCCGGTCAGCGGGGCGAGGTGGGCGAGGCGGCCGGGGTCCAGGCCCGCCGCCCGAAGGATGTGCCGGGCCCGTTCCCAGGAGTCCACCACCGTGTGCCCACCCCTACCCTGCCGCTTCGGTCAGCCGGCCGCGTACACGTCCTCGACGTAACGCCCGTCCGCGATCAGGCCGTCGAGCCACCGCTCGGCGGCGGCCTCGTCCGTGCCGTCGGCGGCCTGCGTGTGCTTGCGGAACAGCGTACGGAAGGCCTCCCGCACCCCGGGCGCCATTCTGGAACCGTCCCCGCAGACGTACACCCGCGCCCCGGCCTCCAGCAGGGCCCACACCTCTGTCGCCTCGGCGGCGATCCGGTGCTGCACGAACCGCACCTCGCCCTCGGGGGTCTCGCTGAAGGCGGGGCGCAGGGACACGGCACCGGCGGTCTCGGCGGCGCGCAGTTCCTCGGCGTGCAGGAAGTCCGCGTCGGGGGCGTCGCAGCCGAAGTAGCACAGCGCCGGGGCGAGTGCGGTGCCCGCCGCGACGGCCGCCGTGCGGTCGGCGACGACACCGCGGAAGGGCGCGAGGCCGGTGCCGGCCGCGACCATGACGACCGGCGCCGAGTCGGCGGTGACGTCGATGCGGAAGGCGTCCCGGCAGGGCTGCACACGTGCGTACACGATGTCGCCGGGCTCGACGGCGGTGAGGTGGCCGGAGCCGGTGCCCCGGTAGACCCCCCGGCCGGAGCGGGCGGGTGCCTCCAGAAGCGAGACCATCAGGTCCACGTGGCCGGGATCGACGGCCGGCGAGGAGGAGACGGAGTAGTGGCGCGGGCGCAGCGGGGTGAGGAGCTCGAGGAGCCTCGGCCAGTCGAGGGCGCCGCGCAGGGCCGGGTGGTCCTCCAGGATCTCCACGAGGGTGCGGGGGTCGTCGCCGAGGGCGGCCAGGGCGGCGCGCTCCGGCGGGCACGGGTTGGCGGCGGCGAGCGCGGCCTGTTGCCCGGCGTTCGGGCGCTCCTGCAGCTCCACGTGGTGGGTGAACAGCTGCCGTACCGTCACGGGCCGGTCCACGGCGATGCCGTCGCGGCGCGGGCGGGTGGCGCGGATGTCCAGGACCGTGTCGAGGTCGACGCCGAGCGCGGTGGCGGCCCGGGTGACGAGGTCCGGGGCGTTGGCGGGGAGCACGGTGAGGTGGTCGGCCGTGCGGTAGGTGACGCCGTCCGGCAGCGCGACGCGGACGAACCGCTTGCGGCGCGGGTAGCCGGGCGCGGTGAGGTCGCGGGCCTCGGTGACGCGCATGGGGACGAGTCCGTGCCGTTCGGCGAGCGCGTCCAGCGGGCCGCCGGTCACGGTGCGGACCTCGTAGGCGGTGGTGGGCTCGGGTTCCGGGGTGGTGGCCTCCGGGTCGCCGTAGCGCTCCAGGAGGGCGCTGCGCAGGGCGGCCGTGAAGGCGCGGACGGTGCCGGTGAGGTCGCCGGAGGCGTCGGCCGCAGCGCGCTCCAGCAGGCGGCCGGCACCGGACGCGGCGAGCCGCTCGTCGATGCGGGTGGGGACGTGCTGGTAGGTGGCGGCCCAGTTGCGGTCGCCGACGCCGAGGACGGCGTACGTCACGCCGGACAGGTCGTGGCTCTCCTCCAGCCGGGCGGCGAAGGCGGTCGCGTCGTCGGTGGGGCGGCCGTTGTAGGAGGCGGCGGTGATGACGACGGGCCGGTTGGTGGGCAGGCCGGCCGCGTAGGTGTCGAGCGGGGCCACCTCGGTGTCGCAGCCGATGGCGGCGGCCTCCTCGGCGAGCCGGTCCGCGAAGTCGCGGCAGGTGCCGTAGTTGCTGCCGTGCAGGAAGAGCGCGGCCGTGCCGGGGCGGACGCGGGCGGGCAGATCCCGCGGCTCGGCCGATTCCGCGTGCTGGGCCGGGGCGGTGCCGGGCAGTGGCGGGTGGACGCGGTCGGCGGCGGTGCGCGGCGTGAGCGCGAGGGTGAGGCCCTCGGGCTTGAGGGTGAGGGTCTCCTTGACCGTGAGCCGGTAGTCGGCGTGGTCGCTCAGCCGGTAGCGGTGGACGAGCATGGCCAGCAGCATGGTCGCCTCGTGCAGCGCGAACTGCCGTCCGATGCAGGCGCGCTCGCCGGTGCCGAACGGCTTGAAGGCGTGTACCGGGCGCTCCGCCTCGGCCTCGGCCGTGAACCGGGAGGGGTCGAACAGCTCGGGGTTGTCGCCCCACACGGACTGCCGGTGCAGCATCGGGGTGAGGACCAGGGCGGACTGCCCGGCGCGCAGCGGGATGCGCCCGCCGAGCAGGGTGTCCTCGCGGGCCTGCCGGGAGAAGACGGCGGCCGTGGGCCACAGCCGCAGGGCCTCGTTGAGGACCTGGCGGGTGTAGGTCAGCCTGCCGACCTCGTCGTAGGTCGGCTCGGGGTCGGCCGCGTCGCCCCACAGCTCGTCCACCTCGCGCTGCACCAGCTGGAGCGCGGTGGGGTGCTTGGCGAGGTAGTACAGCGCGAAGGACATGGCGCCGGAGGTGGTCTCGTGGCCGGCGATCAGGAACGTGATGACCTGGTTGCGGATGTTGGCGGTGTCGAGGGTGGTGCCGTCGGCCGGGTGCTCGGCGGTGAGCATCAGGCCGAGGAGGTCGTCGGCGTCGCTCTGGTCGGTGCCGGTGCGCGCGGCGATGACGTCGTCCACGACCCGGGCCAGGTAGGCGGAGTCGTCGCGGAAGGCCGCGTCCCGCGCCGTGTAGTCCTGGCCCGGGACGCGCGCCAGGCGGGTCATGCTCCACTCCAGGCAGCGGACCATCGACTCGACGAAGGGGTGCGGCTCGGGCCGTTCGAAGGAGCCGAAGTCGTAGCCGAAACCGGCGAGTCCGATGGTGTCGAGCGTCATGCGGGTCATGTCGTCGGGCACGTTCACCGGTTGCCCGGTGCGGGCGTCGCGGTCCCAGGACGCGATGAGCCGGCGGGCCACCTTCAGCATCACGGGGTGGTAGGTGCGCATCGAGCCCAGCGCGAAGGCGGGCATCAGGATGTCGTGCGCCTTGGCCCAGTTGGGCTCGTCGTTGTACGCGGTGAACAGGCCGTCGGCGGCGAACTCGCGGACGTTCTCCAGGCCCGGCCCGATGTGCTTGGCGAAGCGCTGCTCGTCCGCGAGGTCGGCCACGAGGTCCAGGTCGCCCACGAACAGGGTGTCCCGCCCGTACAGCCGCCGCACGAACACCGGCCCGTGCTCGCGCATCAGGTCCATGGCCTGCTGGATGGGCGCACCGCCGGGTCCGGTGGCGGAGATGTCGGCGACGGGGACGCCGGGGAGGGTGTCGGGGGTCGGGTGAGGCTGTCCGGTGGGGGGCATGACGCGGCAACTGCCTTTCGCGGTACGGAAGTACTGCGTTCCAGCGTGATCGACCGGGCCCGGGAGGCGATGCCGCGGCACTGCATGATTGTGTAGTGCGAGCAGACGCGCCGCTCTTGCGCGGCAGTGGCACGGCGTGGCAGGAGAGGCTCGTGGACCTGGCCCGGCAGGAGGCAGTGACGTGGCGCAACCGCGCCCTGCTGCTGTTCGACCGGGTCGCGATGCCGGTCGCGGTGTGCGACGTGTACGGGGCGGTGATGCTGGCCAATCCGGCGATGGCCGCGGAGTGCGGTACGGCACCGGGGCGGCTGCGCGGCCGTGACGTGCTGGACCTGTTCAGCCCGCGGGAGGCCACGCAGGTGGAGCGCATCGCCGAGGCCCTGCGGCTGCGCCACCGCTCGCGCTACCAGGTGTCGGTGCGCTGGCGGACTCCCGGCGGCGTGGAGCGCTCCGGTGAGCTCACGGCGGATCCGGTAAGCGACACGGTGGAGGACACCCCGGCGCTGCTGGTGATGCTCCGGGTGGACGCCGAACGCGCCCCCTCCCCCGCCGCGCCCACCGGACAGGTCCGGGTCACCCCGATGGAGGCCCGCGTCCTGGCGCTGCTGGCCGCCGGCGCCACCACGGCGCGGGCCGCCCGCGAGACGGCCCTCACCACGGACGGCGTGACGTACCACCTGCGCCGGCTGTCGTCCCGCTGGGGCGCGTCCAACCGCACGGAACTGGTGGCCCGGGCCTACGCGCTCGGGGTGCTCAGGGCCGGGGTCTGGCCGCCGGAGGTCTCGGACGTCCCGCAGGACCGGGACGCGCCGGACGACGAGGTCTGACGGCCTCGGGCCGACCCCCGCGCGGGGCCTGGTGGAAATCCGCTGGCTCCCCGCGTCACGGCTGCCTAACCTGGTCCGGCACCAAAACCTAGGGCCCCTAGGTTTCGCGACGATCACTCTCTGGAGCCCCCGTGCAGCCGCTCACCGAGCAGGACATCCGCGCCTCCTTCATCAACTGCTCCAAGGGCGAGGCCAAGCGCCTGGCCGTGCCCCGGGACCTCGGCGAGCGCCCCTGGGGCGATCTCGACTTCCTCGGGTGGCGGGACCCGGGGGCGCCCGACCGGAGCTATCTGGTGACCGAGCGGGCCGGGCGGCTCGTCGGCGTGTCGATGCGGTTCCAGGCCGCGCAGCGCGGGTTTCTGCACCGCAGCATGTGTTCGCTGTGCCTGACGACGCACCCGCGGGGCGGGGTAGCACTGATGACGGCACGGAAGGCGGGAGCCGCCGGGCGCGAGGGCAACTCCGTCGGGGCGTACATGTGCACCGACCTCGCCTGCTCCCTGTACATCCGCGGGAAGAAGGCGCTGGAGGCCGGGTCCCGGTTCGAGGAGAGCCTCACCGTGGAGGAGCAGATCGAGCGGACCACGGGCCATCTGGCCGCCTTCCTCGACAAGGTGTACGCCTGATCCCCTCGGTCGCCCGCGGTTTGCCCCGGCGCTAACGTCCTTCGTGAACGTCCTTCATGGATGTGTTCACGGATGCGTTCGATGCGCCGGGAAGGGGAACAGCCCCAGGATGCGAGAGGTACGTGAGTGGACGGCGCCCGCCGAGCGGATCGCCAGGAAGCGTCGTGATCCCGTGGTCGTCCAGACGCTGCGGTCCGCGTTCGCGGCGACGATCGCCTACGTCATCGCGCTGCGACTGAGCCCCGAGCCGGCCCCTCTCACCGCCCCCCTGACGGCGCTGCTGGTCGTCCAGGTGACGCTGTACGCCACGATCACCAACGGCTTCCGGCGGGTCAACGCCGTGGTGACCGGCGTCCTCGTCGCCATCGCCTTCAGCCTGCTGGTGGGCCTGACCTGGTGGAGCCTCGCCCTGCTCCTGCTGGCCTCGCTGGTGGTGGGGCGGCTGGTCCGGGTGGAGGAGTACGTCCCCGAGGTCGCGATCAGCGCGATGCTCGTCCTCGGCGTGACCAGCGTCGGGGAGTACGCGTGGGCGCGGGTGGTGGAGACGCTGATCGGCGCGGTCGTCGGGCTCGCCTGCAACCTGCTGCTGGCTCCGCCGGTGTGGGTGGAGGAGGCGGGCGAGTCGATCGACGGCCTGGCGCGCCGCCTGCGGCAGCTGATGCTGCGCATGGGCGAGGAGGCGGCCGGCGGCACGCCCGTGGACCGCGCGGAGATGCAGCTGCACGAGGCGCGCCGGCTGGACCACGACATCATCGAGGTGGACGCGGCCCTGCGGCAGGCCGAGGACAGTCTGCGGCTCAACCCGCGCGTGCAGGACAGCGTGCTGCACCGCGTCGTGTTGCGCACGGGCCTGGACACGCTGGAGATCTGCACGGTCGTCCTGCGGGTGCTCGCCCGGTCCCTCACCGACCTCGCGAAGGCGCGGGCACCCGAGCCGCTGTTCGAGGCCGAGACGGGCGCGGCCCTGGAGCAGGTGCTGTCCGAGATCGCCGACGCCGTGGTGAGCTTCGCGGTGCTGGTCACCACCCACCTCAGCGCGAGCGCGGAGTCGGCGGAGGAGCGTCTCGCCGCGGAACTGCGCACCGCGGCGGGCACCCGCGACAAGCTGGCCCTGCTGCTGCGCGAACAGGCCGAGCGCGACCCCGATCAGTGGCAGCTGCCGGGAGCCGTCCTGACGGAGGTCAACCGCATCCTCGACGAGCTCGACACCGAGCACCGCACCCGGCGCCTGTTCGAGGAGCTGGACCGCGTCTCGCGCGAGCAGCGCGCCCGGATGCCCCGTCTGACGCGGCTGCGGGAGCGGCTGGGCGTCACGGAGCAGCTGTGGCGGAACCGCGCGGGGTTCGGCGGGCGTTCTCGCTGACGGGGACGCCGGCAGGGGGCCGGCCCCGGATGCGAGGAGCGGGCCGATGGCCGACACGACCGTGCGGATCGACGGGAACACACTGAGGCTGCCGGGCGGGGTCGCCGTGCGGTTCATCCGCACCCTGCGCCTGCCGGAGAGCGGCACCCATCCGCTGCCGCCGGGCCTCGGGGAGTTCCCGGTGCGACGGGTCGCGGACTACGCGGACAGGGTCCCCGAGGCGTGGCGGGCGCGTGGCGGTGTGATGCTGCCGGTGTATCTGCGCGAGGCGATGTGGCTGAGTTTCGCGGGCACCTCGGAGCCCGCCGCGCTCCAGGTCGGGGTCGGCAAGGTGTGCGCGGTCTCGGGCCGGCCCTGGAGCGACCGCCCGGCCCGCGACCCGCAGAACTATGTGGTGCTCCCCCGCCAGCCCTGGCTGGACGGCATCAACTCCGGCACGGGCACGGTCCGGCAGTTCGTGGCCGTCCCGCTCGGCCTGGGCGCCACCGTCGAGGGGCAGGTCACGGGCGAGGAGGTGTGGGGCGGCGTGCAACTGCAGTCCTTCGCGCTGAACGACCGGGAGCTGGCACGGTGGCGTGAGGAGGAGCGGCGGCGGCAGGTGCCCCCGGCGCCCGCGCCGCCGGGCGCCTACGGCGGCGCGATGCCCGCCGCGTTCGGCAGCCCTGCCGCCGGTGGTTACGGTGCGCCCGCGGCCGGTGGTTACGACGCCGCGATGCCGATGGCGGCCCCGCCCGCGCCGGGCGCCGCCCCGGCACCGGCCGCGACCGGTGCGGCCCCGCCGGCCCCCGGTGCCGCGCCCGCGGCGCCGGCGAGCGCTCCGCGCGCGGCCGCCGCGATGGGGCTGGGCGTCGGCGGCTCCATGCGGCAGGAGGTCTACCAGGACGACCGGCCGCTGTCGGACTGGTCGCGGCAGCCGGCGGGCCGGGTCTTCGTGCACCTGGTGACGCCGCCGGAGTGGCGCCGCATCACCGGCGAGGCCGCACCGCCGTCGCCGGTGGACCGGGCCGCGTACACGAGGGCGGGCCTGCCCTGGTTCGACTACTACGACGAGGAGGCGCAGGACCTGGCCCCCACGGACACGCTCCAGTCCGTGAAGCCGGTCGGCGACTGGCTCGGCGACGACCACGAGCCCTGGCAGCCGCCCGCGCCGGGGCAGACGCAGCAGCTCAAGGACGCCCCGGGCAAGCCGGTCGAGGACGGGGACTGGTAACCGGCCCGGGGCGGGTCGGGGC